>JALSHP010000188.1 GCA_026982175.1 Campylobacteraceae bacterium | reverse complement strand
TTCCCTCTACATCATTTAAATCCTCCACTCGGTGCATCTTCACAAGCTTAGAAATCCATGGTAAATCTAAGGCTAAAATTTTCTCTATCTTAGTGTCATGTAAAAAAGCTAAATCTACCCCATACTTTTCATTTAAAAGTAAAGGAATTTTCATGTTTGAAATTTGAAGCAGTGCATCAAGCTCCAACTTCTCTACTAAGTCCGTAGCACAATTAACAACCTCATCAAATGAGCCATCAAAAACTTCTGTTCCCACTTGGTACTGTTCTTCTGTCGGAAACGAAACAGCAGGTTGAATGTAAAACCATTTTTTAGAAGCTGTGCTTCGCCCTATTCTCTTGGTGACAATTCTGACCACATCTGCCGTTGAATCTGCTCTAAGCGTTACCATATCATTGTTTTCATCATGTAATTGCAAAAGAGGTTTCGCATCTTCAAATGAAGCGTGTTGATGGTAAGAAAAAAGTGGTGTCACTATCTCTTCAAAACCTTTCTCCTCTAGAACAGAAGCACAAGTGCTTTCTATTTGTCGTTTTATCTTTGCAGACGCGCCAAAGTAAAGTTTGCTTTTACTGGGTATTTCGTGTTCAAATATCATCTAATTCTCTTTAAAATAAACTTCGTTAAAAGTCTTACTTGCCGTGCCATCAAAGGTACGTCTTCCAAGGTCTGCCAATGCCATCTCAATGGCATTCACTACCCAAACAGCTTCATTCACAGGAATCAATCCCATTTGGTTAATACGGAAAATCTTTCCTTTTAAATGGTCTTGTCCTCCTGCAATGTTCACGGCATATTTTGTCTTTAAAAGTTTTCTAATAGGCTCTGCATCATCATCTATGACCGTAGACATAGACTTAGCAGGAGTTGTTGGGTAAATATCTAGCCCAATACTTTCTAAAGCACTTTGTGTTGCCTTAGCTCTGGCAATCGTTTTAGCATAAAGTGCCTCTAAGCCCTCTTTTTCTATCTCATCAAATATTGCATTAAGCCCAATAATTAAAGTAGTAGGTGCAGTATAAGCTGTGGTGTTTTGTTGTTGCTTTTTAATCTCGCTTGCCAAGTTAAAGTAATAATCAACGCCTGAGCCAATCTTTTCAACAGCCTTAGCACTTAGTCCAATCATTGCCAATCCTGGAGGAAGCATTAATGCTTTTTGGCTTCCTGCTACTAAAGCATCTATGTTTGTGGTGTCAATTTTTTCAACACCAACAGCCGTAATGCCATCGGCTACCACCATAATGTTCGAGTTAACAGATTTTACATAGGTCGCTATCTCTTCTACTGGGTGTCTAAGCCCCCCTGCACTCTCACTCACTTGAATGAACAGTGCATCAATGTCGCTGTTTGCTTCTAACGCTTTTTTGACATCTTCAAGTGAAGCTGGGGTATTCCACTCATACTTTAACTCCACAAGCTCTTTGCCCATGGCTGTGACTATTTTTCCAAAACGTTCACCAAACTTCCCTGCATTGATAGTCAATGCTTTTGTTTTACAAAGGTTTAAAACACAAGCTTGCATCGCCCCTGTTCCAGAACTTGCTAACATGACACACTCGTCCATGCCAAAAAGTTTCAACAAACGCTCACGTGCCTCTTTAAAAATCGCTTCAAATTCAGGGGTTCGATGATGCAAAGTAGGTGTCGCCATCGCTTGACGAACCGATTCAGGTACGGGAGTAGGTCCAGGGGTAAAAAGTAACATGTATGTCCTCGTTCAAAATAGATACGAAGTTTGTCGCTTATAATAAGACAAAATTCTTGGAATTATAGCCAAAGAGGGATTAGGGAGTAGTTAATAATTGCCTAACTTCTCTTTAGCTAAAGAGGCAGAGATTTTTCCTGACATAAACTCTTTTTGTATCTTATCTATGTGATTGAGTAGCTCTTTTTTAAACGGACCTGTCTCTCCCACTTTATCTTCGACCAAATAGTTCATTTCAGAAAAGTTAGGAAAGAGTCCTATCATCTCTTGCTTGAGCGTTGAGTTAGCCCAAAGTTTTTTCTTTTCATTGAGCGAGAGTGAACTATCCATCAAAAACTCTTCACCCCCTACCAATCTTTTTTCATTGTATCCGTAACTGACATCTACCTCTTCATCTAATCCATGGACAAATCCAATTAACCAATAGACAATCGAACCAATAATCACCAAGCCAAATACCATAGAACTATTCATCTTACACATCCTTTTAAAATAAAAAATAACTTTAAATATATAATTAATTTATAAATATAATACTATTTATATTACATGCCCCTTAATAATATGTTATACTGCGAAAAAGTTTAAATGATAGGAGTAGTGAAAAATGGCAGATGAAGCACAAACACGTTTACTAGAGTTACAAATGGCAGACCTTAAAGCCTCTTACGGCATACCCGAAGATGCTCCAAGAAGTACCACCAACAATGACCGTAGTGAAAACAGTCGAAAAATTGCAGCACTCTATGAAGATGCAGCTGAATATGAAGAGGAGTTAGAGACCTTTGAAGCAGAACTAGAGATTGTTAAAGCTAGTGAGTTAAAAGATATTGTTACTAGATTAAATGAGAAATTTCCAGAGTATGAAGGGGACTATAAAAAAGAGTTAAAAGCTGTTTTAGAAGCCCATTGGACACAATTCGTAGAAGTAGATAAAACACATCCACAAGAAGAATTAACGCTTATTCAAGAGCAAGATTTTTCTCAATATCCTGATGAAATGAGCAGTAAAGTAAAAGATGTTTTAATCAAAAGATGGGAGATGTTAGTCACCATTAAAAAAGAGCATGTTGCAGAAGAGAGAGCAGAGATGAAACTTCGTGGAATGAAACCTGACCACATTAGAAAAGTTTATAGAAAATATCATGGCTTAGAGGTCTAAGCCATAATAAAGAGATATAGATAGAACGCTATTTATATCTAAAAGTAATACGACCTTTATCAAGGCTGTATGGGGTTAACTCAACTTTTACCGTGTCACCTGGTAAGATTTTAATGTAATGCATTCTCATCTTCCCAGCGATGTGACATAAGATAACGTGTTTGTTATCTAACTCTACTCTAAAAGTTGCATTAGGTAATGCTTCAATTACTTTACCATCAATTTCTATTACGTCGTCTTTAGCCATGAATTCTCCTTTGAATTTGTACTGTTATTTTTTATACTTTGGAATTGTTTATAAATTGTGTGTCGGTTCTGCATTGGTTAAAATTACTGCTTTACCATCCACAACTGCTACGGTATGTTCATAGTGTGATGAACGAAGTCCATCAGTACTCACTACAGACCATTTATCTTCTAAGATTTTAGGTTCATCTGATTGTTGACAAATCATTGGTTCTAAACAAAAAACCATACCATTTTTAATCTTTGGACCTTGCTTAGGATTACCCTCTACATAGTTAGGAATATTTGGTTCTTCATGAGGTTTCTTACCAATGCCATGACCACAAAAGTCACGTAAAGGTACATAACCACGTGAAAGAATAAACTGCTCTAAAATATGAGAAAGTTCTTTAAATCGCATGCCAACTTTAATGTTCTCTATAGCATGATAGAGTGAATCTTTGGCACAAGCAATCAGTGCTTCATCCTCTTTAGAAATCTTACCAATAGGCATTGAGATAGCAGCATCACCAAAGTAACCATCTATCTTTGTTCCTAAATCAAGTCCTAAAATATCACCCTCTTGAACTCTATAATCCGTGGGAATACCATGAATACAAATTTCATTAAGTGAAGTACAAACTGAAGCAGGAAACCCGTAAAGACCTTTAAAAGAGGGTTCAGCCCCATGTGAACGAATAAATTCTTCACCCATGGCATCAATCTCTTTAAGGCTCATTCCAACAGTAACATTTTCTTGGAGGTATTTAAGTGTTTTACCTACAATCTCACCAGCTTTTGCAAGTTTGGTGAGTTCGTTAGGTTTACGAAGTGCAATTGCCATTATAGACCTACTGCACCTAAAGTTTCGTATTTATTCATGTAGATTTGTGCTTCAATTTTTCTCATTGTATCAAGAGCAACTTGAACAATAATCAAAACAGCAACCCCACCAAAGTAGAATGCTGCCCCAATAGAGTTAATCAAAATAAATGGTAATGTAGAGATAAGGGCTAGATAAAATGCACCAGACCCTGTTAATCTACTTGCCACTTCATTAATGAACTCTTTAGTATGCTCACCAGGGCGAACACCAGGGATGAAACCACCTTGACGTTTTAAATTGTCTGCAATATCTTTTGCATTAAATACAATCGATGCATAGAAGAATGCAAAGAAAACTACCAATAAGAAAGTAGCAATATTAAATGCTATTCCACCAGGAGCTAATGTATCTGCGATTGCTTTAGCAATCTCATTGTCAGAGCTTCCCAACATGGTAAGTGGGAACATCAAAACAGCTGAAGCAAAAATTGGAGGGATAACCCCTGCTAAGTTCACTTTAATTGGAATATAGTTCATTACTCTTTTGTCTTGGTTTTGCATAATTGTTTTTCGTGAGTAAGAGATCGGTACTCTACGCTCACCAAGTTCAACATAGATAATCACAAAAATGGTCAAGAAGATAATCGCTACCATTGCTAAAACAGCAAGGAATGATAATGCGCCTGTATTAACCGAAGTCATTGTATTACCAATGGCAGCAGGAATTCCTGAAACAATACCAGCAAAAATAATCAATGAAATACCATTACCAATACCAGATTGTGTAATACGCTCACCAATCCACATAAGCATCATGGTTCCTGTTAACATAGAAGCTACAGTAATAATGGTAAATGTCATATGATCAATTAGTACTGCACCATTCATATTTTGAAGTCCTACAGAGACACCAAATGCTTGAACAAGGGTAATGACTATGGTTGCATAACGAATGATTTGCATATATTTTTGCATACCATCACGCTCTTTTTTCATCTGACCAATAGCAGGGAAAGTAGCTGCCATAAGTTCCATTACAATTGAAGCAGTAATGTATGGCATGATTCCAAGTGAAATAATTGAGAAACGCTCAATTGCACCACCAGAGAACATGTTTACCATGTCTCCTACACCTTGACCATTGAAAAATGAGGCGATAACGGCAGTGTCTACACCAGGAACTGGTACATATGCTAAAACTCTGTAGGCAAATAGAAATCCAAAAGTAATCAGTATTTTCTGAGTTAAAGCATTACTCATGGTTACTTACCACTCGTTGTAACAGCTTCATCTTTGATTTTAGATGCTAAATCTTTAGCACCTGCACCAATAAGTTTTACTTTTGTTGTAGATTTTTGAAGTTTATACACAGACTTAATTGTCTCCATAGTAATTTCAGAAAGCTCTGCAACGGCTTTATTTTTGTCTACATTAATTGAGTGAGGTTTAATTACTCTTGAAGTAAATCCAATTTTTGGAAGTCTTCTATAGAGTGGCATTTGACCACCTTCAAAACCTCTTTTAGCTGAGTAACCTGTTCTTGACTTCTGACCTTTGTTACCACGTCCTGAAGTTTTACCTGTTCCTGAACCTTGACCACGACCAACACGTTTTCTGTTACGTGTTGAACCTGCTGCTGGTTGTAAATTATGTAATGCCATATCTACTCCCTTACTTTTTAATCTTTACAAGAGCATCAATTGTTGCTCTTACAAGGTTGTTAGGGTTGTTTGAACCCAATGACTTAGCAATAACATCTTGAATACCTGCTAATTCAAATACTGGTCTCATCGCACCACCTGCGATTGTCCCTGTACCCTCACTTGCTGGTCTAAGAATAATTCTACTAGCCCCTGTTTTTTGTTGAACATCATGAGCAATGGTTGTACCCTTAACATTCACATGAACAAGTGATTTGAAAGCGTCATCAACTGCTTTTTTAATAGCATCTGGAACTTCTTTCGCTTTACCTGTACCATAACCAATTGTACCATTTTTGTCACCAATTACTACGAGTGCAGTAAATCTAAATCTACGACCACCCTTAACAACTTTAGTAACACGACCAATGTTTACAATCTTCTCTTCAAATTTTTCTCTATCAATATTTTCAGCTAACATTCATCTCTCCTTAAAACTTGATTCCAGCTTCTCTCATGGCATCAGCAAAAGCTGCTACAACACCATGGTAGAGATAACCGTTTCTATCGAAAACAACTGTTTCAATATTTTTAGCTTTAAGAGCATCTGCCATTGCAGCACCTACTTTTTTAGCATCTTCTTGATTCGCTTTAAGACCCATTTTTTTACCATCAGCTGATGCCAATGTTACTCCAGCAATATCATCAATTGCTTGAGCATAAACGTGTTTGTTTGATTTAAAAATAGATACTCTAGGAAGTGTCTCTGAACCAGAAATTTTTCCTCTTACTCTTCTTTTACGTTGAATTCTAAGTTTGTTTTTTCTTTTTTGAATACTTTTTAACATTTTATGCTCCTATTAACTTGCTGATTTTCCAGCTTTTCTGACAATAACTTCATCAGTATACTTAACACCTTTACCTTTGTAAGGCTCTGGTGGTCTAAAGCTTCTAATCTCAGCAGCAACTTGACCAATAGTCTGTTTGTCTGTACCCGAAAGATGAATCAAGTTTTTTTCAACTTGAACATCAACACCCTCTGGAATAGCATATTCAATTGGGTGAGAGAAACCAAGTTGTAAGTTAAGCACTTTACCTTGAACAGCAGCTCTGTAACCAACACCATTAATCTCTAATGATTTTTTGAAACCTTTATCAAGACCTTCAATGATATTGGCGAATAAAGCTCTGTAAGTTCCCCAGAAAGCGGCACTCTCTTTTGCTTCACCAACTTTAGTAAATGTTACTTCACTACCATCAATAGAGATTCCAACTCTACCATGAGTCTCTAATCTCTTTTCGTCTTTACCTTTTTTTGCAACGATAGCCGTACCATCTACAGATACTTCAATACCGTTAGCAACCGTTACAGGTTGTTTTCCTACTCTTGACATCTACGACTCCTTACCAAATACTACAAAGAACTTCACCACCAACAGAAAGCTTGTACGCTTCATCGTTGGCAATTACGCCTTTGTTGGTAGAAACCACAAGTGTTCCGTAACCATTCTTGAAAAATCTAACTTCTGCTGCACTTTGGTAAACACGTCTACCAGGCTTAGAAATTTTCTTCACTTCATTGATAACACTGTGACCATTTTCATCGTACTTAAGTACTACTTTAATTGTCTTTTTATTACCATCTTCTTTTACTTTATAACTCTCAAGGTATCCCTTGTCTACTAAAATAGAAACTGTAGCCTCAATTGTTTTTGAGTGAAGAAGTGTCGTAACATCTAATCTTCTTTGTGCAGCATTTCTTATTCGAGTAAGAGAGTCTGCAATTATGTCTGTCATCATCTTTTACTTCCTTACCAGCTTGATTTTTTCATACCAGGGATTAAACCCTCGTTTGCCATTTTTCTTAAACAAATTCTGCAAAGACCAAAGTCTTTATAAACAGAGTGTGGTCTTCCACAAATGTTACATCTTGTATATGCTTGCGTACTAAACTTAGCAGGTTTCTGCTGTTTAGCTATCATCGATTTCTTAGCCATTAGTTCTTTCCTTTAGCGAAAGGCATTCCGAGTTTCTCTAAAAGAACAAACGCCTCTTTATCGTTTTCAGTACTGGTTACAATCGTAATGTTCATACCGTGTGTTTTAATGATACTATCAAATTCAACTTCTGGGAACATAAGTTGCTCTTGAAGACCGAAGTTGTAGTTACCACGTCCATCAAAACCTTTTCTAGGTGTTCCACGGAAATCTTTTACTCTTGGAAGAGCAATAGAAACCAATTTATCAAAGAAGTTGTACATGTTTTCACCACGTAAAGTTACTCTAATTCCTGAAGGTGCTCCTTCTCTAGCTTTAAAACCAGCAACTGATTTTTTAGCATTAACAACCACGGCTTTTTGACCAGCGATTAATGAGATTGTATCTGTCATGTTTGCGATAAGTTTGTTATCCTTACCCTCTTCACCAGCACCAACAGAGATAATAATCTTCTCAAGCTTAGGTGTCTGCATTACATTTTTAATCTCACACTCTTCTCTAAGTGCAGCCGTAATGTCATTGTACTTTTGCTTCATTCTACTCATAGTATTAAGCCTCTACTTTTTTTACATTAGAAATATGAATTGGCATCTCTTTGTTCTCGAAACCACCATCTTTATTCTCTTCAGTTGGTTTAACTGCTTTTTTAGCCAATTTACAACCCTCAACAATTACCTTGTCAACTTTTGTAAGGACTTTTAATACTTTTGCAGTTTTACCCTTATCGTCACCAGCAATAATTAAAACATCATCGCCTTTTTTAATTTTAAATTTCTTTGCCATTACCATACCTCTGGAGCAAGTGATACAATCTTCATGAACCCAGCGTATCTAGTCTCTCTAGCTACAGGTCCAAAAATACGGGTACCAATTGGTTGTTTTTTGTCATCAATAATTACAGCAGCGTTGTCGTCAAATCTGATTAAAGAACCATTTTCACGTTGAATCTCTTTGTGAGTTCGTACAACTACGGCTTTAACTACCTTACCTTTTTTAACTTTTCCTGTTGGAAGAGCTTTTTTAACAGAGGCAACAATAACGTCACCTACTGAAGCATATCTTCTTTTAGACCCACCAAGAACTTTGATACACATAATCTCTTTTGCACCAGAGTTGTCAGCCACTGTTAATCTTGTAAAACCTTGGATCATTATTCTTCTCCCTGTTTTACAATTTCAAGTAGTCTAAAAGTTTTTCTTTTTGACATTGGTCTACACTCAATAGCAGAGATAGTATCTCCAACTTTTGCTGTAGCTTTTTCATCATGAATAAGATACTTCTTAAATCTTTTTACCGTTTTATGGTATCTTGGGTGAATAACTTTACGTTCAACAACAATAGTAGCTGTTTTTTCACCTGCGATTTTAATTACTGTACCAGTTATTTGTCTTTTTGGCATACTCGCACCCCTTACTTCGCAGCAGCTGTAATGGCTGTTTTAATTCTAGCGATGTCTTTTTTCGCTACTCTCAACTCACTAGTATTAGTAAGTTGCATTGTTTTTTGCTTTGCTTTAAGCCCAAAAAGCTCAAGCTTTTTCTCTTTAAGCATTGTGTTTAATTCATCAACACTTTTATCTTTAAGGCTAGTATATTTCATTAGAATCCTTTGCAGAGATAATCTTACATTGAAATGGAAGTTTATGCAGTGCCAATGTTAAAGCTTTACGTGCAACATCTTCAGGAACACCAGCTACTTCAAATACAATTCTTCCTGGCTTAATGTTCATAACCCATTCCTCAACTGCACCTTTACCTTTACCCATTCTTGTCTCAAGTGGTTTTCTTGTCAAAGGCTTATCTGGGAAAACTCTAATCCAAGATTTACCTTGTCTTTTCATCTCACGTGTCATAGTAATTCTGGCGGCTTCAATCTGACGAGAGTTAATTCTCCCTGCTGATACTGCTTTAAGTGCGTACTCACCAAATTCAATCTTGTTACCAAGAAAAGATTTACCTCTGTTACGACCTTTCATTACCTTACGAAATTTTGTTCTTTTAGGCATTAACATAATTATTCACCTCTCTTTTGACGTGGCTTACGACCACCTCTTTTTTCTTCTTGTGGTTCAGCTTGAATACCTTTAGCCAGTACTTCACCTTTGAAAATCCAAACTTTAATACCAATGATTCCATAAGTAGTTTGAGCTTCTGCAAAACCATAATCAATTTTAGCTCTAAGTGTATGAAGAGGAACACGTCCTTCTAAGTACCACTCAGTTCTTGCCATTTCAGCACCACCAAGTCTTCCAGAAACAGAAACTTTAATTCCTTTTGCACCTGATTTTAATGCACCTTGAATAACTTTTTTCATTGCTCTTCTAAAGGCAACACGACGCTCTAGTTGAGTCGCTACATTTTCAGCAGCCAATTGACCAGAGGCTTGCGCTCTTTTTTCTTCTTTAATGTTCAGAGAAATATCTTTGTTGAACATTTTATTCAAAGTTGTTTTCAACTTCTCAATGTCTGCACCTTTTTTACCAATGATAATTCCAGGTCTAGCAGTCACGATAGTGATTCTTACTTTTTTAGCTGTTCTCTCAATAATAATGTTAGAGACACCTGCATAGAAAAGCTCTTTTTTCAAATATTTTCTAAGTTTGTAATCTTCAGCAATAAATGCTGCTGTTCTCTCTTTTTTAGGAAACCATCTTGATTCCCAGTTTCTGTTGATTCCAAGTCTAAGACCTATAGGATTAACTTTTTGACCCATATTATGCTTCCTCTGCTTTTGCTACTTCTACCATGATGTGTGCCGTAGGCTTAAGGATTCTACTTGCAGTTCCTCTAGCTCTTGGTCTAAATCTTTTCATCACAGATGCTTTGTCAACTCTACAAGATGTAATTACCACTTCTTCTGGCTCAAAATCACCATTGGCAACTGCTGATGCAATTACTTTTGAAATTATTCTTGCTGCTTTGTTAGGCATAAATTCCAATGATGCAAGAGCCAATTCAGCGTTCATACCTTGAACTTCTCTTGCAATCATTCTAGCTTTGTTAGGTGCTACTCTTGTAAATTTCAATAATGCTTTACTCATAACCTACCCTTTTCTCTGAACAGAACCTTTATGGCCCTTAAATGTTCTAGTTGGTGCAAATTCACCCAGTTTGTAACCGACGTGATTTTCTGTAATAAATACAGGAATAAATTGTCTTCCATTGTGAACATTGATTGTTAAACCAATGAAGTCAGGGAAAACAACTGATCTTCTTGACCAAGTTTTGATTGGTTTGTGAGAACCTTCCTCTTTAGCCTTAAGAACTTTTTTTCTTAAATGGTCATCTATAAATGGACCTTTTTTAGTTGATCTTGCCATACCTTACCCTTACTTCTTTCTCTTAGAGATAATTAATTTATCACTAGCTTTTTTCTTACGAGTTTTGTAACCTTTAGTCGGCATACCCCATGGAGAAACAGGATGTCGTCCAGAGTTTGTTTTACCTTCACCACCACCATGTGGGTGATCTATTGGGTTCATCGCAGATCCTCTAGTTTGTGGTCTAATACCTCTGTGTCTTTGACGACCAGCTTTACCACCAACAACGTTTGCCCAATCTTCTGAACCAACTGTACCAATGGTTGCTAAACACTCACCAAGAACATATCTCATCTCACCAGATGGAAGTCTTAATGAAACGTATTTACCATCTCTACCCATAATTTGAGCATAACCACCAGCTGAACGGGCAATTGTACCACCTTGTCCAACGTTAAGTTCGATGTTATGAACCAATGTTCCAACAGGAATGGCTTTAAGTCTCATACAGTTTCCTGTAACAATATCAAGTCCACTCTCTGCTGACATGATTTTGTCACCAACTTTCATACCTTTAGCTTGAAGAACATATCTTCTGTCACCATCAGTATATTTAACCAAACAAATTCTACAAGTTCTGTATGGGTCGTACTCAACAGTAGCAACTGTTCCTTCAACACCAAACTTGTTTCTTTTAAAGTCAATAATTCTGTAAAGTTTTTTAGCACCTGCTTGTCTGTGACGAGAAGTGATTCTACCGTTTGAGTTTCTACCAGCTGAACGTGGAAGGTTTTTCAAAAGAGATCTAACAGAAGCTTTTGCTGTAATATCACCAGAGTCAAGGTTTGTAATATATCTACGCCCTGCTGTGGTTGGTTTATATGATTTAATTGCCATCGTATTCTCCCTACACTGCTAAACTGTCAATTTTTGCATCTTCTGGTAAGAAAACATAAAACTTTTTAGAGTCTGGTCTTTTACCTTCAATACCTTTAAATCTCTTAACTTTACCATTAACTCTCATTGAATTTACTCTCAATGGTTTAATGCCAAAATATTCTTGGAAAACTGCTTTTAGACCATTTTTGGTCATTCTTGGACTGGTCTGAACAACAAGTACACCATCTTCTTGCATTGCAAGTGTCTTTTCTGTGTACAAAATTGATTTAATATCTGTAATATCTGCCATCTTAGTTCTCTTTTGTTAATTTTTCCCAAACAGACTTTTCAATTACCACTGAGTGGTAAGCAGCTGCTAGGTAGGCGTTAAGCTCATTGGCTTCAACTAAGTATGCATTTTGAAGGTTTCTAAATGCAAGAAATGTTTTGTCATCAATAAGTTCTTTAACAACAAGAACGTCTCTTTGTCCAAGCTCTGCAACAAATGCTCTCGCATCTTTTGTTTTACCTGATTCAACTACGATGTTGTCCATAACAAAAAGTTTTTCATCTGCTGCTAACTCTGCTAATGCGAAGTTAAGTGCCAATTTCTTTTGCTTTCTGTTTACTTTTTGATTGTAGTTACGGTTGTTTTTAGGTCCAAAAGCAACACCACCACCAACAAATATAGGGGAACGTACAGAACCTGCTCTTGCACGTCCTCCACCTTTTTGAGCCCAAGGCTTTTTCCCACCACCACGAACATCAGAACGTGTTTTTGTGTGTGCCGTGTTAGCTCTTAGCCCAGATGCATAAGATTTACAATACAAGTAAAGGTTATGTGGGTTAATTTCCGAATATGACTCTGGAAGGTCACTTGTTTTAATTACTGTTGCGCTCATTATTTAACAATCCTTACCAATCCACGAGCACCATTGTGTCCAGGGATTGAACCTTTTAATACTAAAATTCCGTTTTCAGCGTCAAATGAGATAACATCATTTTTAACTGTAACTTGTGTGTTTCCGTACTGTCCAGGCATTTTTTTACCTTTTTGTACACGTCCTGGCCATTCAGCATTACCAATAGAACCAATTCTTCTACCAAATCTATGACCATGAGAAGCTGGACCACCACCGAAGTTGTGACGTTTCATACCACCAGCAAAACCACGACCTTTAGTGTTTAATGAAGTTTTAACTAACTCAGCTGATGCAAGTGCTTCAGCTGAATAATCACCAGCTTCTGTACCCTCTGCCACGTTAATTGTCATAAACTTATTAAACTCTTTGTCGATACCGAATTTAGCTTGTTGCCCTTCGATACTTTTATTGATTTTTTTGCTGCTGTGGTAAGCTACTACTGCTTTACCATCTTCACGTACTTCACATACTTTAGTTTCGATAACTTTTAAAAGTGTAACAGCAATACTTGGAACACCAACAGTTCTGCTCATACCTACTTTTTCAATAATAAATTCCATCATCTACTCCTATTTTGCATCCATTGATCTAATTTCAACATCAACTTCTGGTGCCAGGTCTAGTTTCATAAGTGAATCTATAGTGTCTGAAGTGGCTGAAACAATATCAATCATTCTTGCGTGAATTCTAATCTCAAATTGCTCTCTCGCATCTTTGTTAACGTGAGGAGATTTAAGAACAGTGTACTTTTTAATCTTAGTTGGCATTGGAATTGGGCCAATAAGTTCTGCACCTGTACGTTTAACAGCTTCTACAATAGAAGCAACTGATCTGTCTAAAACACGATGATCATAAGCTTTAAGCTTAAGTCTAATTTTTTCCATTTAATTTACCTTATAAAGAACTCGTTAGGTTACGAAAAACCAATGCTTTCACATGGATTTTTAGCTCCTAACTAAATTTTGGAACGCAATTATACTAAAATAGACTTTTATCTAAGGTGTATTCTATGCTATTTTTAGCCAAAAATTAAATTTTATTTCCTTTTTAAAAGGAAAAATAGTATTTTATGCTAAACTTAGCCATGCAACTACTAGAATACTTTTACGACCGAAACAATAACATAAACGACTATCAGCCAAGAAAATTTACTATTTCAAATAGTCCCAAAATTTTTATTTATGGCTCACCTGCTTCAGGAAAAACCTCTTTGGTTCTTGATTATCTTATGAGTTTTGATAGTGAAGAGATACTTTATATAGATTTTAAAGACCCAAAGTTTGCTTTTTTAGACATTATGGAAGAAGATGTTCAAAGCTTTGTAGAAGCCAATGAGATTCACTATCTTGTCCTTGACCACTATATGCATGAATATTTTGAAATCTTACCACAAGTGCAACAACTAATTATCCTCTCTTCTACTGATTATAATTATCAAGAAGATTTTGAAAAGTTAAATCTACCTCTACTCGACTACGAAGAGTTTTTTGCTTTTCAAAAGCGAGGAACAGAGAAACAAATCTTTAACCAATTTTTACGCCAAGGTACTTTACCTCAACTCGCCATTCAAACGACACCTAAAGAGCAACTCTTTTTAAACTTTTTATACAGTCACTTTAGCCCCTCTGAACAGAAACTACTCACCGTATTGGCTCATTTCAATGGAGCAACCGTTACAACTTTTCAACTCTACACCCACGCCAAAGAGCGTTACAAAATTTCTAAAGACTTAATCTACAAACAGATTAAATCTTTGGAAGAACGAAACATTATTACTTTTATTTTTGATAGTGAAAATCCTAAACAGAAAAAACTGCTCTTTTTTGACTTTGCTCTTGCTAAATACTTAAGCCTTAGCCAAAACTTTCCCAAACAGTTTGAAACCATGGTTGCCCTCTCTCTACTCAAACATAATATACCCTTTAATAGTTTTGGTATTAACAGTTATATTACCAATGAGAAGAATCTCATACTCCCTACCCCCTTTGAAACAGAAGAGAGTTTTTGGAAAAAAGCACATAATAAATTCTCTATATATAAGAAAGGAAAAATTACTAAAGTATCCATTATCACTATTGCAAGTAGTTTTGAGTTTTCGATTGAAGATATACTATTTGAAGCATTACCATTTTATGAATGGGTGGTGATTAATGATGAAAGGGAATAATAAAGAATATAAAAAGGGGAAAGACCCCTTTCAGATACCTACGGCACACAGCAAGGGTGGGTGGGCTGCTATGTTCCCATCCTGACCCGTTGTCCACCAATGCCGTTGCATAGGTCTAAAAGGAGCAAGGAAATAATAACCAAGGATTACTTATAATAGGTTAAATTTATCAGATTTTAAAATTTATTGAGTATAATTCCACTCTTCACTTATGAAGTAACTGTTGACAGGTGTCCGAGTGGTCGAAGGTGCAGACCTGGAACGTCTGTGTGGGGCAACCCACCGAGAGTTCGAATCTCTTCCTGTCAGCCATTTATTACCAAAACTTTCCCTTTTCTAAAACCATTAAAATAACTTATATTATTACTATATGTTAAGGAAATAGTCGTTAAACTAGCTACTAGATTAGATTTTAAAGGAAGATCATGAAGAAAATTATCACAACAGTAGCTACTTTAGCACTATTGACTACATCCACTATGGCAGAAAGTGTCTCTACCTATTTAATAGGAAATGCTACCTCTGCAAATGAAGCTCAATCAAAATTAAAAGCCAATGGCTTTGATGTTTTAGCTACTACTAACAATGTCATTACCATTACCAACCCTGAATTACAAGCAACCAATACCTATCTTGCGACACTACAAGTTTATGTTGGAGGTTCTGATGTGAGGGTTCAGAATCCTGCTTACTTTGCTCCTGCTTATCTTGATGGTGCTTATAGTAAAGGGCAATTTAAGTCTACCATTGATTCATTAAAAAAAGCACTCGGAGAGTTAAAAGGCTCAAGTGAAAAGTTAGAAGCAAGTGATATTCCAGGGTATCATTTCATGATGGGAATGCCTTGTTTTTCAGATGCCATTAGTGTTAATGACACTGATAAAGTTTATGAAAAGGTAGCAGGTAATGAAAACATTCTCTATCGTCTTACATTACCAAATGGTGTGATATTAGTTGGACATAAGTTAAGCCCATCAACCAGTGGATTTTTAACAACGCTACACCAAACCAATAACTCTCAAATTTTACCTTATGAAGCATTGGTCTCTTCAAATCAAGTTAAGATAATGAATCCAAAGTTCTACTTAGCACTCTCCTTACCACAACTTACTATGGGACAGTTTATGAAAATTTCTGATATTCCAGATAAAATTGAAGCAGACATTGCAAACGCTTATAAATAAGACTTACACAACTTAGAGTGACTCTTAGCGTCACTCTAAGTTAAACTTTTGGCTCTTCTATACGACAAAAAAACAACAAGTTGCAAGAGCTATCTCCTTGTCCTGCATTGACCAATACATACGTTGAACCCTCAACTATCCAAACAGCTAATTCGGTATCGCCATAGGTTAAATTTTTAAGTAAAGGTGAGAGTGTGTCATAGCCACCCAAAACGTCTGAAACTTCTGTTTGAAGTATAGGCACTGTGTGTAAAACTTTTAAGGCAATCGCCTCTTGTGCCTGTAAATATTTAATATGAAACTCTCTATCTTTCTTTTTACTATTTGTCGCTTTCATAGAAAAATCTAAAAGTTGAATCTCTCCAAAGTTAGCATACTGTTTTGTTTTTTTCTTAACAGCATAAGGGTTAAACTCTTCAACATAATTATCTAATATTAAATCTCCATCTTCCGAAAAAACATCCTCACGAATAATGTCAAAATATCTATTTTTAAGTGACATTTGTAATCCTTTTTAAATAATATTTCAAATTGTATCAAAATAATATTTAATATATTATAAATATGTCAAATTGAAATATATTTTAGTAAGAACCCTGAAAGAGTGGTAAAAAAGAGATTATAGAGCACTTATAAATGCTCTATAATTATAAAGGCTATAAACGCTTAGCGATAACTACTATAGTGACTAACTTGTCTCTGTCGTGAACGGTTACGACTTGCTCTCAATTCACTACGAAATTGGGCAATGGCTATTGCACGTTTTGACTCCTTCTCTTTTTTTAGCTGATTATTTGCAATAAAGTTTTCCATCTCAATAATCCTTTTCTTCAATTCAATCGCTTCTAATTGTAAAGCTAGTACCTGATTGTTCGCCTCTAATCTACTAATAGATTGAGTAACTTGCGTAGCTTGAATATTTTCTGCTGATAAAAGATTAATACCTATCAACATGAATATAGTGATATATTTAAACACAATGTCTCCTTATTTATAGTGATAAATAAGTATATCATTTTATTGCTTAATATAAAATAATAGTTTTAAACATTAAAAAACAATAATATACTTTATATGAGCTTTTTTAAATCCTAACGCCCATAATAAGAGATTATCGTAGCCTTTCTAATCATATGTTTGTTTATCATGTAGCCCACAACAGCACTGTCACTCTTGGCTTTTAAGTCTAACTTTTCAACATCTAAAGCATAAACCGTAAACACATAGGTATGGTCTTTGTCACCTTTTGGAGGACAAGCACCACCAAAAGCAGAGATACCATAATCGGTCAACGTTTCAAGTGAACCTTTGGGCAAAAGCTTTTTAGCTGAAGCATCTGTGGCAATTTTCTTAGTATTATTGGGAATATTCACCACCAACCAATGCCACCATCCACTCCCTGTGGGTGCATCTGGGTCATAGACAGTTATGGCAAAACTTTTTGTGCCTTTTGGGGCATCTTTCCAATGTAATTGGGGCGATTTATTTTCGCCACTACAACCAAAACCGTTAAACTCTTGTTTATCACTTAATTGCCCTTCTAAATCGTCACTCTCTAACGTAAAACTTCCTGCTGACATCATCGCTGTAGAAGCCAAGATGCTTAAAATAATATTTTTCATACTTTGTCCTTAAATTTTTCACCATTTTAACGATAAAAAACCTAAAGAGCCATAAGAAATATTTTAAATGTTAGGATTTTTGTTTTCTATAAGCTCACAAGCTTAATCAACTGCTTAATCTCCTTAGAACAGCAACGTTTATTAGGATTAACAATGGCACACTCATCACCTGTACAAGCCGCGGTAGTAGCTTTAATCTCTTTGAGTGTTCGACTTCCATTTTTAATTGCTTTGACAATGCTCTGCTTGTCCACATCACAACAGTAGCAAATCAAATCATTGTCACTTAGGGTACTTACATCATCGTACTTTTTAGGGTTTAGGCTAAATTTCATTATATTTCTTTTACATCAGGAAAATTCTCAATCATCTTAGCATAAGTGTCATAAGTTTCTAAAGCAAAAAGCACTTCATCTAAAGGTTCAGCCAACACCTCTGGTAAATCAAATTCATGCTCTCCTATCTCAAATGCCA
>JALSHP010000187.1 GCA_026982175.1 Campylobacteraceae bacterium | reverse complement strand
CGCAATCCAAGCAAGTAACCATGACGAATGGCACGACGCATAATTCTTCTAAGTACATAGCCACGCCCCTCTTTGTCAAAGTTTACCCCTTGGGCTAAAAGGAATGAACACGAACGCAAGTGGTCGGCAATGACACGGTAAGAGGCTGAATTGGCATTTTCGTAAGCATATTTTTCGCCTACTAGCTCTTCTATCTTATTGATGTAAGGCATAAAGAGGCTAGAGTGGTAGTTGTTTAAAACCCCCTCTTTAATGGCAACCACACGCTCATAACCCATTCCTGTGTCAATGCTTGGTTTTGGTAGTGGGTTTAAATTCCCCTCACTGTCTCTTTCGTATTGCATAAATACCAAGTTCCAAATCTCTAAGAAACGGTCACCCTCGCCACCCATGTGGTCTTCTTCACCGTTAAAATGCTCTTCACCTTGGTCATAAAAAATCTCTGAACAAGGTCCACATGCCCCTGTGTCACCCATTGCCCAAAAGTTCTCTTTGTCATCAAATTTGACAATTCTATCTTTGGCGATGTGTTTTTGCCAGAGTTCATACGCTTCATCATCATCTTCATGCACGGTGACCCAAAGTTTTTCTGTTGGTAGGTTGAGGTATTTTTCTGAAGTGATAAACTCCCATGCATAAGCCATGACTTCTTCTTTAAAGTAGTCGCCAAAAGAGAAGTTTCCCAACATCTCAAACATGGTGTGGTGACGGGCTGTGTAGCCGACATTGTCAAGGTCATTGTGTTTTCCACCTGCACGTATGCAGGTTTGTGAACTTGTTGCACGAGGAGGGTTAGGAATAGGAGCATCGCCTGTAAAGATGCTTTTAAACGGAACCATTCCTGCGTTTACAAACATGAGTGAGCCATCATCATCAATCGGTACAAGAGGACTACTTGGGTAAAGTTGATGCTCTTTGCTTTGAAAAAAGTTTAAAAATTCTTGTCGTATATCCATTGTGAAAACCCCGTGTTGTTAATTGTGGATATTTTAGCGAAATTGTGGTTATTGGGAGCTTTTAAATTGGCACAGTTGCTTTGCTCTCTTTTTTAGATAAAATAAGTAAAAATTAATGGACAGAGCGATGGAAGCAATATTTTCATTTATAGGCACACCTTTTGTGAAATTTATGAAGAGCATGGAACAGTTTGGAACCTATGTTATTTTTCAACTTCAACTGATGCTACTCATGTTAAAACGCCCATGGAGAGTTAAACAGATATTTGAACAGTTAGAGGTGATAGGGGTAGGTACATTTGGGGTCATCTTTTTGGTTGCTCTCTTTTTGGGTTTAATTGAAGCGATACAACTCTATCAAGGTTTCTCTAAATTTGGGGCTGAAAGTTTTATGGGATATACCATTTTTATCTCAATTTCAAGAGAGTTAGCCCCTCTCTTGGTAGGGCTAATGGTGACCGCACAAGCCATCTCCTCTATGTCGGCTGAATTGGGGACAATGCGGGTAACTGAACAGATAGATGCCATAGAGACTTTGGCAGTGGATGCTAAAAAGTATCTGCTTGTTCCAAGAGTGATAGCTACTACCATTGCTGTGCCACTCTTGGTCATCTCTTTTGACTTTATTGCTAACTTATCGGCATTTCTTATGGCATGGTTCGCTTTAGATATGAACCCTGTGGTCTATGGAGACAGCATTAAGCAACTGTTAAATTTTTCAGATATTGGCACAGGCTTAATTAAGGGTTTACTCTATGGTTATCTGATAGGCACGATTGGTACTTATGTTGGTTTTCATACCTCTGGAGGAGCAAAAGGGGTAGGGGTCTCAACCACCAAAGCTGTTGTTTTAGCTTCAGTGACCATCTTTATTGCCAACCTTTTCATCTCTACTATTTTCTTAACTTTAAATTGGTAAAGAATGGAATTGAACAGAAGCGTATTCAATAGTCACAATTGACAATAGTGAATATTATATTAACTAAATAAATTAAAAAAATATATAATAATTAATTAAGTTTAAAAACTTCTTTTGTTACTCTAAAACTATAAAAATTAAATTTTAGGATAATAAAATGAAAAAACTTAAACTATCGTTACTACTTATGTCAGTAGGGGTAAACTTATCTGTAGCAGGTGGAGAAATTAACCCTATGAGTACATTTGTAGTTACAGATGAGGCAAAAGCAGAAACGACAATTGTTCCGACATTAATTAAGGTAGACGAAGTAAAAGTAAAAGCGCCCATTAAAGAACCTATTATCGTTAGAACAATTAAGTCTAATGATGAAAACCGTACACTCTCATCGCTTTATATTGGTGGAGGGCTTACTTTTACAAAATATGATAGTAACTGTCAACTATCCTCTTCTCCTACTTGTGATGGTCAAAGTACAAAAGTTGGACTTTTATTGCGTGGAGGTTATGACTATAATGAATATATAGGTGCAGAGGCTAGAGCAATGATAACAGGGAATTTAACACATTTTGGACTCTTTGCAAAACCGATGTATCCTATTAGCGAAGATTTTAATCTTTATGCTCTTGGTGGTATTGCAAAAACCAAAACCAATACCGATTTTCGTAATACAGATGTAACAGGTTTAGCATTTGGTATCGGATTAGAGTACGATTTGTCAGATGAGGAAGAGGAAAAAGAGTTAAAATATGATAGAGAATTTGATGGTATGGCAAATCAAGAGAGAGGATTAGGTCTTTTTATTGATTATGAAAAACTCTATTATAAAAGTAATGCACCAACATTAGATGCATTAAGTGCTGGGGTAACTTACGATTTTTAATCTTTAAAATTCTAAGTTTCAAAGAAGATATAGCTCTATATCTTCTTATCGCATCGCATAATTATAATGAGGCTGTATAACGCGTCTTCCCCATTTAAAATGTTTAGAGTAGTAATTTGAACGTAAATTTGAGATGGTCACTCTATTTTTAGCTGAACTGGCATGAATAAAGTCTCCATTGCCTAAATAAATCCCCACATGACTTACTTTTGTAGATTTTTTTGAATCAAAAAAGATTAAATCTCCTTTTTGTAACTGTCCACTGGCTACAAACTGACCCCTTTGTGCTTGGTCTCTGGAGACACGAGGTAAATTGATGCCTTGTTTGGCAAAAACATATTTGGTGAAACTAGAACAATCATACTCATAGGGTCCATTTGCTCCATAGTGATATTTTATTCCCAAGAGTGATTTAGCTGTATTTTCGATGTTATTGATAGTGCTATGCGTTGATGGTACGCTAGAATTACGTGTTTTATAATGAGGCTTAATCGCTTGTTGAAAAAGAGTAGGTTTACTGCTAATATTCATGGGTCTTGCTAGAGAGGGCTTGGCTAATATAACTTTAAAAGGGTTCTGTTTTACAATGGCTTGAGTGGGCTTTGTTATGCTTCTTGTTATGGTTCTTTTTTGAGCCATTGGATAGGTTCTTAAAGATTGATAGGCGAGAGTAGTTCTTTGTGTTTTGGTCTGTTTTTTATTTTTTAAATTTTTATTCTTTAAATAGGGGTGGTAACTATACGCACTCACATAGGTACCATTGGCACTTTTAGGGGCACACCCCATGGTGATAAGTAGCATTGAGGATAAAGTTACTTGGGCGAATAGTTTTTTATTAATATTTTTCATTGAATTATCCTTAATATTTTTATGTATTATATTATTAAAATTTATTTTTAAGTTTAAATTAAAAAAATATTTTAAGAAAAAATAGAGGATAAATTGTTTAATTTTTATAACAACTCTTTTTAGTTACACTATAGTTCGCATTTATTCCACTATGGAAAAGTAAACTATTATGAAAAAAAGGGCATAGATGAATTTTGGTAAATTGGTTTCTGGTTTGGTAGCTTTGCTTATCTATCTTACTATTATTTTCGTGGTTCTATATTTCTATAATATTCATCAAACAAAAGCTAAAAACTATGTTGAAAAAAATGCCAATAGAGTAACGGTGACCTTGGTTAATAGTGATAAGACGGTATTTAATAGAAGTGATAAAGTTTCTACTCCTAAAAAGCCTGTTAACCCTAGTGTGCCTATTATTCCTAAACATGTGGTTAAGAAGAAGACGCTTCCTAAAAAGCAGGTTGTTGTCAAAAAAGTGCCTAAAAAAGTAATACCCAAAAAGGTAGTGCCTAAAAAGCTTATACCAAAGAAAAAAGTGCCTAAAAAAGTTGTTCCTAAAAAAGTAATTCCTAAAAAAGTAATTCCTAAAAAAATTGCACCGAAAAAGAAAATACCTAAAAAGCTTATCCCTAAGAAAAAAGTTCCTAAAAAAACTATTCCAAAAAAGAAAATACCTAAAAAAGTTGTTCCAAAGAAAAAAGTGCCTAAAAAAGTTGTGCCTAAAAAAGTAGTGCCAAAGAAAAAAGTTCCTAAAAAAACTATTCCAAAAAAGAAAATACCTAAAAAAGTTGTTCCAAAGAAAAAAGTGCCTAAAAAAACAGCCAGAGACCTCTTCTCTTCTGTGAAGACAAGTAGTGTTAAAAAACAACCAATTCAACGAAGGGTTAAGCCTCCTGTCATAAGACAAAGTTCGATTAAACATAACTCGACATTTGCAGATAGAACCCGTGCTACCCATCAGAGTGGACGTACATCAAATACCAATCGTGAAAAAGGCATTAAAAATGCGTATATTGCACAAGTTAAACGACGCATGATGAATTGGAATGCTGTTGGGGCTAAAGGGCAGATGGTTACGGTTAATTTAACTATCTATAATAGTGGTAAGTTTAGATATACCACTTCAGGTGTTACAGGTGCTATGAGAAACAGTTTAAAACACTATTTAGACACTGTTAACGCAATGGGTTTAAAAAGACACAAAAAATCTACACCTTATTCTATTCAAGTACGCTTTAAAGTGAGGTAGTTATCTAAATGACTTATAATTTAATACAATTATATTACAATATTATATTAAAATTAATCAAATCAAATAACAAAGGATAAACATGAGGTATATACTATTTTTTCTATTGACATTAAACGTCTATTCGTTTGATGCCGTATTGGATATTGAAAAAGATGTTGAGACCAAAGCAAGTATTTCTATAATGGAGGACAGTGCTACCGCAGGTGGTAGTCGTAACCACTCGAAACTTTTTAAGATACTATTAAATGACTTGCAGATTTCAGGTCATTTTACAGTAGACACACAACTAAAAAGAGGTGGATTTGACGATGCCTTAGTTCCTGTTGAATTACATGACAGAGAGTATCTCTTAAAGTATAGGTATGATGCTTCAGGTAAAAAGTTGAGTGTAAAACTTATTCGTGTAGCTGACTCTTTTATGGTATTTCAGAATAACTATTCGATTAATGATAGTGTTCGTTATCCTTTTTTAGCCCACAATGCCATTGTTGAGCTTAATAAAGTATTGGGCTTTGAGGATATTTCATGGATGAAAAGAAACATTTTATTTGCTAAATATACCAGTTCACGTAACAGTGAAATTTGGATTGGGGACTATACTTTAAGTTTTGCTTCTGTGATTGTGCGAGGAGGATTGAACCTCTTTCCTAAATGGGCAAATCAAAATCAAAGTGCCTTTTACTATACATCTTATAACTTAGCTATTCCAACACTCTATAAAGTAGATATGAATACAGGTTCTCGTAACAAAGTGATTGCTTCAGAGGGAATGTTGGTTGCTTCAGATGTGAGTCAAGATGGCAGTCGTGTTCTTTTAACCATGGCACCCAATGGGCAAACAGATATTTATGAGTTTGATGTATCTTCTAAATCAACCAAACGTTTAACTAAGTTTTTAGGTATTGATGTGAATGGAAAGTATATTGGTGATGAGAGTCAAATTGCATTTGTTTCCAATAGAGTTGGCGGTGCGAATATTTATATGAAAGCGATTGACTCACGCTCGGTAGTTCGTGTAGCACGTTATGGAAACGATAATAGCTCTTGTGATGCTTTTGGGCAACATCTTCTCTACTCGGTTAAAGAGGGGAGTGCTTCAAATATTTATTTAGGTTCAGTCTCTAACTCTTATGTCCGACCGCTTACTGCCAATGGCGAGAATATTTTACCACGTTTCTCTAAAGATGGAAAAGTAATTTTATATATTAAGAAAACTGCTCGAGGAAATTCGATAGGATATATGAACCTGGCAACGAAACAGAGTGCACTTTTCCCTATGAAAAGTGGAAAAATACAATCAATTGATTGGTAAAAGGAGAAACAGATGAAAAAAGTATTGATGAGTGGTATGGTGATTTCACTATTAACCGTTGGGTGTGCGGATAAAAAGTTAAATACTACAAGCCCTACAGGGGCAAATGGGGCAATGGGGGGGACTAATCCAATTGTTTATGACAATGTTGACCCTGTAGGCCAAGGAATGAGTCAAGGGAATGGAACATATGGTAGTAATGCTGGAAATAGTGGTACTTATGGTGATGATTCATCTCAATATGGTGCATCATCAGGTGTTCAAAATATCTACTTTAATGTTAATCAATACAACATTACATCTGATAAATTAGGAGAGGTTTCTCAGAATGCTAATCTACTTCGTAATAGTGGTAAGATTAAAGTTGAGGGACATTGTGATGCATCGGGTTCAGATGAGTATAATTATGCATTAGGACTCAAAAGAGCAAAAGCGACAAAAGATGCTTTGATATCTAACGGAATTCCTGCGACAAAAATAATGTTGGTGAGTATGGGAGAGAGTTCTCCTGAATGTACAAGCAGTACATCTTCTGGATGTTATGCTAAAAATAGACGGGTTGAGTTTAAAGTTATGCAATAACTTTAAACCTTAATCATAAAGTTAGGAAAATAGATGTTAATGAAAAATAGAATTGTTTTAACGAGTTTAGTGGTGCTTTCTACTGCCATTTATGCCTATGAACCTTCTGTCTACGGGGCAGGAGATATTAATAGTGCTAATCCTTATGGTTTAACCAAAACAGAACAAGCTGTACTTGAAAATAAAAAAACCCTACAGATGCTCTACAATAAAATGACAGAACAACAACGTAAGATTGATGGGCTATCAACAGTTATTGAAGGGCAAAATAGAGAGATTTTTGAGCTTAAAGAACAGTTGACGGCACAAGAGCGTAAACTTAGTTCAATAGCAGATGATAATCGTACTTACTCCTTGCTTTTAGAAATGGGGAAAACAGTTGATAAAATCAATAATAGCTATGTTTCCAGAGAGGAGCTAGAATTATTGGGTAGAGCTGTTTCATCGACCGTTCCTTCTTCTCCTTCAGTAGCAACCATTGACCCTTCAGAAAGTTATCGTCAAGGGGTTCAACTTTTTGGAACCCATAGTTATTTAGCTGCAAAATCTCATTTTGAAGAGGCAGTAGCCAATAATTATAAAACGGCTGCGGCCAACTATTATTTGGGTGAAATTGCGTACTATACTCATAATTATGAAGATGCGATTAGTTACTTTAAGTTAAGCTCTTCACTTTATGACCAAGCTTCTTACATGGATATTCTCTTTCTTCATACGGCTATCTCTTTGGAAAAAACAGGAGACAAACAACAGGCTAAAAGTTTTTATCAATATGTGATAGATACCTATCCTAATAAAAAATCTGCGGCAATTGCACGAAACAGAATATAATAGCCCTTTAATAAGTGCTAGATAAGTTTGCTTTGCTATTATTGTGGCAAATTTATAATTAGGAGATTCTATGACAATTACAAATGAAAATTGTGTTGTAGGCATTGAGTACGAAGTAAAAGAAGCAGGAACAAATGAAGTTGTTGATTCAAATAAAGGTTCAGGGCAACCTTTAGAGTTTATTATGGGAAAAGGACAGATTATTCCTGGTCTTGAAAAAGGTTTAACAGGTATGAAGGAAGGTGACTCTTCTGATCTTATGATTCCTGCGGCTGATGCCTATGGTGATTATAATGAAGAAGCTGTACAAACTTTACCAATTGAACAATTTGAAGGTGTAGAGCTGAAAGAGGGTCTTACCCTTTATGGTCAAAGTGAAGATGGTCAAACAACTCAAGTAACGGTTAAATCATTTACAGATACTGATGTAAATATTGACTTCAATCATCCAATGGCAGGTAAAGATTTAATGTTTTCAGTAACAGTTAAATCAGCGAGAGAAGCTACAGCTGATGAAATCTCTTCGGGTGTTGTGGGTGGAGAAGCTCCTGCTGAAGGTGGTTCTTGTGGAACTGGATGTGGTTGTCACTAAGCATCTCAATTTAAAAGTGTAACTCTTACACTTTTAAGGCACTTCATCTCTAGAAGTGCTTATTAGACATTTTTTCACTATTATCTTATTATCTTGTGACTTTTTTATCTTGTGACTTATCTAGTGTTTTAATTTTAGATAAATCTTGAATGGTTGCTAGTAATGCACCCAACTTATTTTTAACCTCTAAGTACTCTAGTTCTGGAACCGAGTCTGCAACAACACCACCACCTGCTTGAAGTGTAATGGCATCAGGTTTGATAAGTGCCGTTCTAATAGCAATTGAAGAATCCATCTCACCATTAAATGAGAAATAGCCAACCGAACCAGAGTAGAAACCACGTTTTAATCCCTCATACTCTGCAATGAGTTCCATGGCTCTAATTTTAGGTGCACCTGTCATGGTACCTGCGGTAAAGGTGGCACGGAAGAGGTCAAACATATCTTTGTCGTCTGCAATGGTAGCTTCAACATCGGTGACCATATGCATGACATGAGAATAGCGTTCCACTCGCATCATATCGGTCACTTTAACCGTTCCTGCTTTGGCAACACGTCCAACATCATTTCGCCCTAAATCAATGAGCATAAGGTGTTCTGCACACTCTTTGGGGTCATTAATCATTTCTAGTTCAAGCTCTCTGTCTCGTTGTTTATTTTTTCCTCTTTTTCGCGTTCCTGCAATAGGACGTAGTAAAATTTCATCATTGGAGAGCTTGACCATTACTTCAGGTGAAGAACCTGCAATGGAAAAATCTTCATAATCTAATAGAAAGAGATAAGGAGATGGATTTTTAGAACGTAGGAGTCGATAGAAGCTTAATGGATCAACGGCACCTTTTTGGGTATAACGATTAGCAAGAAGTATCTGAAATACATCACCTGAACGAATCATCTCTTTGGACTCTTGTACCAGTTGTTTGTAGCGTTCCTCTTCAATAGAAAAGTTTCCTTCTCCTTTTAAGAGTGCAGTTTGTAGTTTCTGTGGGGTTTGAGGTGTATTAAAGAGATTTTCTAAATCTTCAATGGCATGAGTATACTGCTCATCATTAATAATCATTGTAAGCATTGAGTTTTTATGCGAATAGGCTAAGATGATAGAGGGACGAACCAAATCTAAGTCTGGTGTGTTGAGTGGGTCATAGAGTTTGTCCATACTCTTTTTTAAGGTAGGCTCAAACACTTTAACCATGTCATAACCAATAAAACCAATAAAACCATCGACAAAAGAGAAACCAACTTGGTCAACTCTCTCTTGATACTTTTGTTTATCCAATTTATTGTAATAGGATTGAAGAAAATTAAAAGGGTCGTTCTCTAGTTCTATTATTTCCTTAGATGGATTAGTATAGTGTGTTTGGTTATTTTTGTAAACAATACGCTCTAAAGCACCTATGGTGATGAAGCTATAGTTCCCCTCTACCGTGGTAACAACTGATTCAAAGAGCATGGTAACTTCATCCTTGAAAAGCTCTTTTATTTTTCCATACATGGAAACAGGGGTGAGTTGATCAAGAAGAAGTTGTTTAATCATTGTCTATTTTACCTTTGTTACGTATGCACCTGATAGAATATTTGCCTTAACTTTACCTAATTGAGCTTTCGCTTCATTACGGCTAAAGAAAGGTCCAACTAAAACACGGGTTAAGCTTTTGTCATTTTCAACAGGTATTGTAGTATAGTTAAAGTTACTTTTTTTAATTTTATAAATAATCGTTTTAGGGCTTCTATAGGTACCAACTTTAATGTAATAACTGTGGGTTACTTTTTTGAGTTTTCCACCAAGGTAAGAAGCACTTTTTGTACTAGAAGCGGTTCTATGTGTAGAAGCAGTTGTTGAAGTGTGTTTTGGATTTTTTTGAGTCACTACTTTATCTATATACTCTTTTTTAGGTGTGTGTGTTGTTGTAGATGATGTATGTTTAACCGTAGATGATTTTTTAGCATCAGTGTTTTTAGCATCAGTGTTTTTGGCATCATGGGTAGCATTTTTACTATTATTAGTATGCTCTTTTTTCGCATCACTATTTTTTCTTGGTTCACTGTATGTTTTAATCTCTTTAACATCTTTTTTACTGCTATCTTTTTTGGGTACATGAGAAGTCAAAGGTGCTTTGATTGCTGAAGTTAAATTTCTTTCAAGTACATTGTGTGTAGCTAAAGGAATTTTAGTGCTTGTTGAAGTAGTAGATTCATTTTTAGCACCATTGTTATTGTTAGCTGCATTTTCATGTGCTGAAGTTTCTGGGTCACTCTGTTCTTTTTTCCCATTGTTAGTGCTAGATAGGTCTATGCTCTTATTTAAATCTTTAGTCTCTTCTGTTTGCGAATTGTTATTTTCAATAGCAATATCACTGTCGGTATTTAATATTAGTCTTGTAATCACTACTGAAATTACTAAAATAATAAATAAAAGTGCTAAAAGGGTTAAAATATTTTTGATAGGACTCTTTTTAGAGCTATCTAACTCATCAATTTTAATGTCGTGTAAGTTTTTATCTGCCATGGTCTATCGACTCCATTTTTTAAACAGAGTATAACACAATAATGGTAATTTTACATAGAAATATTATACTTTTTGAGTGGGTAAGCTAATAATATTAAAGTTTATAGGGAGATTTTTGTTAGGATAAATTTTATAGCTTTTTTTAGACTTAAAATCTAATAGATATTTTATATTTTCAACTTTCTTATAGGCTAAATTCAATGCAATACTTTTTTGGGGAATAAAGAGTTGAAAGAGGTTTTTTTTCTCATTTTTGTAGGCTTTAAAATGCTCAATATGTAATGATTTTAGTAGATGTTTAAGCAGTGCATAAAATGCATTCCAATCTTCTTCTCTATATTCAATGACAATATAGTTAACTGATTCATTTTCAATTAAAGGAATAGATAACGAGATTTCTGCTTGGTGATGTTGTTGTAATAGGGTAGGGTCAATAGGCATTGGATATTTTTTAAGTTTACTATAAAAAGTACGATTGTTGAAAGTGGTTTTTTCAACAATCGAGTTGGTTTGAAGATAAAAGTAGTCAGAATTAAATTCTAGTTCATCTATTTTAAGTTTCAAATTATAAGTGACTCATCTTTAGTAAATGGCTTTATCATAGATAACAAATCCAGAAGCAAGTTCTTTCATCTCATCTTTGATTTTTGCATGAAGGTCAGTATCTTTAATATTTTCAAGCACATCAGCCATTTTGTTGGCAATGATTTCAAACTCTTTCTCTTTCATACCACGACTCGTAAGGGCTGCTGCTCCCACACGAATTCCAGAAGTCACAAAAGGGCTTCTGGTCTCACCTGGAACCGTATTCATATTTACAGTAATACCTGCATCGCCTAGTGCAGCATCTGCCTCTTTTCCTGAAAAGTCTCTGTCTAAGAATGAGACTAATACCAAGTGATTGTCTGTACCATTACTTACTAAGTTAAATCCTCTGTTAATTAAGACATCAGCTAAGACTTTCATATTGGCTTTAACTTGTTTGGCATAAACTTTCCACTCATCAGAAAGATTGTATTTAAATCCAACTGCTTTAGCGGCGATAACATGCACCAATGGTCCACCTTGAAGACCAGGGAAGATGGCTGAATTGATTTTTTTAGCAATATCTTCATCGTTGGTCATAATCATTCCACCACGAGGACCTGCAAGTGTTTTGTGTGTTGTGGTTGTTACAACATCTGCATAAGGGAAAGGACTCATATGCTCATTGGCACATACCAAACCAGCAATGTGAGCAATGTCAGCAAATAAAATAGCACCTACTTCATCAGCAATCTCTCTAAATTTTTTAAAGTCAATTTCACGAGCATAAGCAGAGGCACCACAAACAATAATCTTTGGTTTAACAATTTTAGCAATGTCTAAAACTCTTTCGTAGTTGATGTATCCATCAAGCTCTACACCATAGGTAAATGATTGGTAGTTTTTACCTGAAAAAGAGGGTTTAGAACCATGAGTTAAGTGACCACCATGGCTTAAGTCCATTCCTAAGATTTTATCACCAGCTTTAATAAGTGCTGCATAAACAGCTCCATTGGCTTGTGAACCAGAGTGAGGTTGTACATTGGCAAATTTACAGTTAAAAAGTTTACACGCTCTATCAATGGCAAGTTGTTCAACTGTATCAGCGTGTTCACATCCACCATAATAACGTTTAGCAGGGTAACCCTCTGCATATTTGTTGGTAAATACTGAACCCATTGCTTCCATAACAGCTGGAATGGTAAAGTTTTCAGAGGCAATCATCTCTAAATGATTTGTCTGTCTTTCACGTTCTTGGTTAATGGCTTCAAAAATCTCTGGGTCAAATGTTTCCATAGAATAACTCATGGGGTCTTTCCTTTAAGGGTTTAGGTTTTAATCGTCTATTTATATCAAATATAATATAAGAACACCTTAATATTATTATATTATATTTGCGTAGGTCGGGGCATCCTCGCCCCGACAATAAAAATTAAGTTCTTTCAGAAATACGCTTTTTACAAGCATTCCCATCAATACAAAACATCCCCTTACCTTTTTTAGCAGGTTTAAGCTCTTCTGGATTCTCATTGCCACATTTTTTACATTTGTCTTCAGCCGAAATGACAGGTGCTTTAGGAGCTTCTGGACGCATCGCAGGAAAAAGCAAGACATCACGAATGCTCTGTTGGTTGGTAAGCATCATTACCAATCTATCAATCCCAATTCCCTCTCCAGCTGTTGGGGTCATTCCATAACTAAGGGCTTTTACAAAATTGGTATCCATGTGCATCGCTTCGTCATCACCTGTTAACTCTTTGGCATCTACTTGGGCTTGAAATCGCTCAAATTGGTCAATGGGGTCATTGAGTTCTGAAAAGCCATTGGCAAGTTCAGCACCTGCTACAAAAAATTCAAAACGTTCAGCTATTTCAGGGTTTGCATCACTTCTTCTAGCCAATGGTGAGATGTCCACAGGATAATCGGTAATGAACGTTGGGTTAATGAGTTTTGGCTCCACATATTCATCAAAAAGTTCAGCTTGAACGTAACCTATTGTCCAATTATTGTCATATTTTAAATTATTCTCTTTTAAAAATGCCAAACCTTTATCTCTGTCTTCAGCTATTTCTCGTGGAACACCACCAATATTGACAATGGAATCAATCCAAGTGACACGTGCAAAAGGTGTTGAAAAATCTACCTCTTTGTCACCATAAGGAAGTTTTCTGTTTAGTTTTAAAGTCTCAAACAAGTAGTCAAACAGCTCTTCTGTTACTTCCATAAGCTCAATGTAGGTTTTGTATGCCCAGTAAAATTCAATAACCGTAAACTCTGGGTTGTGCGTTGCATCTATTCCTTCATTTCTAAAGTTTTTACCAATCTCAAAGACAGCGTCCATACCACCAGTGATAAGTTGTTTTAAGTAAAGCTCTGGGGCAATTCTTAAAAATCTATCTACGCCTAAAGCATTATGATGAGTGGTAAAAGGTTTGGCGTTTGCTCCCCCTAAAATAGGGTGCATCATAGGTGTTTCAACTTCTAGAAAACCTTTGTCTTCAAAGAAACGTCTAATTCCAGAGACAATATGTGAACGCAGTTTAAATCGTTTAGTCACTTCAGCGTCCATAATCATGTCTAAGTAACGCTGTCGATACTTAATCTCTTGGTCTTGAATACCATGAAACTTTTCAGGTAGGGGAGAGATAGATTTAGTCACCAAATTAACCTCTAAACAGTGAAGCGTAAGTTCTCCTGTGCCTGTCACAAAAGGGTAGCCTTTCACTTCAATGATATCACCTACTTCAAAAAGTTTTTTGACCACATCATTGTAATAGTTTTCGGGTAAATCATCACGGTTAAAGTAAATTTGAACCAATCCTGCTTCATCTTCTATTTTTGCAAAAGCAGCTTTTCCCATAATACGAATGAATTTAAGACGACCTGTGAGTCTAAAAGATTTTGTTTCATCTTTTTTCATCTCTTCTGTTTCTATCTCATGAACATACTCACACGCTTTTAAAAATTCTGCTGAAGGTGTTCCTTTTTTTACTTGGTTAGGGTAAGGGTTAATCCCTTTTTTTCTTAATGTTTCGGTTTTTTTTATTCGCTCTTGAATATATTGGTTGTCAAATATCAAGGTTTCTCCTAGAAGTTGTGTTTAATTTTAATAGTAATATTGTTTGTAAATTGATGCTTTAGTTTAGATTTTTTGGGGAGGGTTACCCTTTGGCTTGACAAGCCGAACAGGTACCCGTAATCTTCATCACATGATTGCTCATTTTAAAGTTAAACTTTTTAGCAATCTCTTCTTGACGCTCTTCAATAAGTTCATCATAAAACTCTTCTATGTTGCCACATTTTAAACAGACTAAGTGGTCATGATGATTGGTAATACCAAACTCATATTTTTTACCTTGTGTGCCAAATGAGATAGAGTTAACAATATTTTCATCTTCAAGTAGCGTGAGGGTACGATAAACGGTAGCAATACCTAATTTAACTTCTGGGTGAGACTCTTTAATCAGGTTGTAGATGTCTTCAGGGGTAAAATGACCGTCATTATCATAGATGATTTTAAGTATGAGTTCACGTTGTGTAGTATACTTAAGGTTATTTAACTTTAATAAAGTTTTAAAGTTTTGAAGTACCTCATCATAGGCAATGGTATTTGTCATTTTACACTATCCTTTTAGTTTGAATTATTATGCTCTGTTAAAGCCATGGTAGAAGAAGTTGAGTTTGTCTCTTTGGTCTGATTATTTTCAACTACTGTTTGGTTGATGTCACGATTAAGTATTTTTGCACCTATTTCTGCCATTGGTTTAAATAGTTTTGTTTCATTATTAAATTTAGTGGCTGACTCTTCAAAAAACTCTGATTGGTTGACTCCAAAAATAATTAAAGAGAAAATGAAAATATAACGTACTCCTGATAATATATAGCCCAATAGTCTACTAATAAAACCATTAGCAGGAGCGGTAAGTTTTGTAATAATTGAAGAGATTAAGCCCAATATAATCCATACTGCAATGAGGATTAAGATGAAACCAACAATATTTGTAAACTCTTCAGGAATTTTAGGAAAAAGTTTTTGCTCTTCAATAAAGTTTATAGCAAGGGTATTGTATCTTGAAGCAAGAATAACCCCTCCTGCAACCATAATTAGGTTCAATAATTCTTTTGTAAATCCGTTAACCAAACCTTTAATCGCTAAAAAAGCTATTAATGCTACAATCGTTATATCTACAATATGATAACCCATAAATTCCATAAATCATTCCTTTGATAATTTATTAATATTTAACAAATTATATTTTTTAGAAATTATAGCCTAAATTATCTAAAATTGATATTTTTCTTTAGTTCATCGGGTTTACTTGAGTATTGAATAGCATCTTCTTTGCTAATAAGTCGTTTTTGAACCAATTTCGTAAGCTCTTGTGTTTGTGTTTGCATACCACTTGCTCCTTGACCCAATTGCATTTGAGAATAGATTTGATGCACTTTGTCTTCTCTAATGAGGTTGGCGATGGCATGGTTTGTTACTAAAATTTCAGGAACAGCAACCCTTCCACCTCCAATCTTAGGCAGAAGCATTTGAGCAACAACGGCAACCAGTGAAGTAGAAATCATGGTTCGTATTTGTGATTGTTCTTCACCACTAAAAACATCAATAATACGGTTAATGGTTCCAGGTGCTGAGTTGGTATGGAGTGTACCAAATACCAAGTGACCTGTTTCAGCTGCTGTTAATGCAGCTTCAATGGTCTCTTTATCTCTCATCTCCCCAATGAGAATAATATCAGGATCTTGTCGCATGGCATACTTTAGTGCCATAGAAAAGCTTCTGGTATCACTCCCTGTTTCACGGTGGGAAAAAACCGATTTTTTATTTTGGTGAATAAACTCTACAGGGTCTTCAACGGTGACAATATGTTTATGCTCTGTTTCATTAATTTCATTGAGTATGGCAGCCAAAGTAGTTGATTTCCCAGAACCTGTAGGTCCTGTTATGAGAATTAAGCCTTTTTCTCTTTTGATAAGTTCCTTATAGATGCTAGGTGCTTTTAAGTCATCTAGTGAAGGAATTTCTGTGGGAATAATCCTAAAAGCAGCAGCAATGTCCCCAAGTGTTCGGTAGTAGTTGGCTCTAAACCGACCAATTCCAGGAAGCATTAAAGCAAAGTCTAGTTCTAAATGCTCTTCAAAAGATTTTTTTTGTTTTTCAGTTAGTAGAGCGTAGGTCATCTCTTCAATGTCATCACCTGTAAGGACTGGTAAGTTAACGGCTTTGAGTGTACCATCAATACGAATTTGAGGTTCAGCACGTGCCACAAGGTGTAAATCTGAAGCCCCATGAGAGACAACAGATTGGAGAAGTTTTTTTATATCAATAGCCATATTAAATCTTTATTTTTAATTTAATAAAACTATATAAAAATTATTCTTTATTTTTGTTTAAGTTATTAAAATTTAAGATTCAATAATTTTAGGAACAATAAAAAAGTCATTTTCAGCATTGGGTGCATGAGCAAAGAGGTGTTGTGCTATGTGGGCTTGTACTTTAGGCGTATCTTCACGTAACAAAGCACCCTCTGTTTGGGTTGAGAAAGTTGCTGAAAGATTATCAGTATTGAGTTCAGAAAGATTTTCAACATAAGATAAAATTTCAGTTAATTGAGAGGCTAACTCCTCTTTTTTCTCCTCTTCAATTTTGAGCATTGAGAGTTTTTCAAGTTTGGCTAATACGGTGTTATCTATAATCATCACTGTCCTTTTCTAATAATAATAGCATTATAATAGAAATTAACTTTTGTTTTTGGCTCTGTTTCGTGTAAGAAGATAAATAAAGAGACCAATAACAACTATGAGCATAAATATCATCCAAGATTTGGTGACTTTATTGACCAAAATATCTCCTGTGGGGCGTTCTGTAAAACAAAAAGGAGCATTTTTAGGAATGGAAGTAGAGACACGTTCCTCTTTTGCCTCTTGAATTGCCATAGCAATGTCAGAGGGAAGTTGTTGTACCCCTTGTAGATAACGTATAATCTTTCCTTTAGGAGAGAGGACAATAATTGTAGCGGCATGAAGATAACCTGTGGTTTCACCTTTTTTATTGGTCATTTTTTTATATTTAAAACCCACAGCATCTGCTAATTTTCCTGAACTGTTATTTTCTCCAATGACAAAATGCCAAGCATCAGGGACATAGGCTCGACCAATGGCTCTAAGCATGGTGCTTTTTTTAGCTTTAGCAAGTTCTACCGTTTCATCTTCTGCAAAATCGACTGTAATAACTTTATAATCAATATTTTCTGCTAATTTTAATCGAGAGAGCATGACAGACATTTCGTTGAGTTGAGGGGTACAAATTCCTGCACATTTAAAATAGTTAAGGGTTAAAAGCGTAGGTTTTCCTTTCATTAGCTCTTTAAGGGTTACTGATTTAGCTTGTTCATTAATAAATGTTAGCTCCAAAGGAATGCTTGTGCCTAACTTCTCTTGGACACCTAAATGGTCAGCCTCTAGGGTGTTAAATAGAAGTGCGATGAGTAAAAGGTATTTTTTCATTGTTTCACCTTGTCGTAAGATTATGTGGAATTATAGCAAAGTTAATTATGAGAAGAAGCATATTTTTGATGAATTACAATTATATTAATATAATTTTTGATAATATCTCGCATAATAAAAAATTATTAAAGGAGTTAAATAAATATGAGTGAATTACTAGATAAGTCATCAATTACATCAGATGAGTTGGAAACTTTATTGGCACAAAGAGAAGCTGGAGAGGTAGATTTTTTATTGGTTGATGTAAGAGAGATGCAAGAGTATGATGCTTCTCATGTTAAAGGCGTTGACCTACTTAAACCTACTTCCACTTTTCAAGAGTGGGGTGAAGAGTTCTATAATGAGCATAAAGATAAAAAAGTAATTATTTTTACGTGTCGTTCAGGTCATCGTTCAGGGCAGGTTCAAAGTGTTTTCATT
>JALSHP010000186.1 GCA_026982175.1 Campylobacteraceae bacterium | reverse complement strand
AGATTTCTCCCATGTGTGCCAATGGATAGGCTCTTTTTTTGAAATATGAGACACTTGATAAACCTTTTGTTCTTTTTGATAAACTATTAAAGAGTGTTATGTACATTTTTTTGTTATAGTTCTAAACATATTGTACACAGGTAAAAACTATAATATATTAGACGTCTTATATTATAAAATTCTAAGTTCATGAGTTTTACAAGAAGTCTATTAACCGATAGTATAATTTTTACATTAAAATAAGGGATAAAAGAGAATGAAGTTTTTAAAATTACTCCTACTTGTTACCACAATCGCGTATGCAGGGTTTGGTGCTAAACTCCAAAAAAGTCAAGAGATGATGGATCCTGCTGACGCATTTAAAGTCTCAGCAGTTCAAAAGGGAGATTTTCTTGAAACACGAATTATTTTGGGAAAAGGTGTCCATGTTACGGCTAGCACATTAAAATATAGTATTGTCGAACCTGATGAAATAGCTTTAGATTTAAAATTACCTAAAGCACATAAAGTAGATGATACTATGGTTTATGAAAATGAGATTTTACTCAATATTCCTCTTCAAAAAATTTATGCTAAAACTTCAGATGATTATAGCTTAGGGATTAACTTTGCAGGTTGTGCCGATAGTGGTGTTTGTTACAGTCCTATTGCTAAAAAATACTCATTTAAGGGTAATCCCAATGCCAAAAGTACTTGGGGTAAAGTTATGGACGCAGTAGAACAGTCTAACTCTATGGCAATTGTCAATATTTTAATTAATGAAAGTTCATTCTTTGTGGTATTTTTATTTTTAATTATGGGACTACTTCTTGCTTTAACACCTTGTATTTTCCCGATGATTCCTATTTTATCTTCTATTATTGTTTCGCAACAATCATCTGATGAAGAACCTAGTGCCTTAAAAGGTTTCTTTATCTCTTTGGTTTATGTACTCTCGATGGCTGTTACCTATACCTTAGTAGGGGTTATCTCTGGGCTTCTTGGAGCAGATATTCAGTCAGCTATGCAAAGTCCTTGGGTATTAACAGCCTTTGCTGTAATGTTCTTTGCTTTAGCCATTTCTCTTTTTGGCTATTATGAAATACAACTTCCTTCAAAATGGCAAAGTAAAATCAACTCCATTAGTGATGGAGCGCAAGGTAGTGGTCTTATTGGTACAGTGATTATGGGCTTCCTTTCTGCCTTTATTATTGGGCCATGTGTTGCTCCTCCTTTAGCAGGAGCAGTCATTTTCATCTCTCAAACAGGTGATGCTCTTCTTGGAGGAATTGCACTTTTTGCCATGAGCATGGGTATGGGGCTTCCTTTACTACTTGTGGGTGCAGGAGCTGGTAAATTTATGCCAAGACCTGGTGGTTGGATGACAGTTGTGTCTCAAACTTTTGGGGTTGTTATGTTAGGACTCTCAATCTTTATGCTTGGAAAAGTAATCTCAGCAGAATTTACTATCTTACTGTGGTCACTTTATTTTATGGGGATTGCATTTTATATGGGAGTATTTAACGACTCTTCAGCTAAGCAAGGCATGAAAAAACTCTTTCAACTCTTTGCTTTCGTCTCTTTAATTTATGGAGCTATTCTCTTTATAGGTTTCTTAAGTAGTGCAAAGTCTATGCTTCACCCTTTAGAGAAGTTTACTTCAGCTAAGATTGTAGCAGGAGCAGTTGTTGCACCACTTAAAGCCAACGCAGGATACTCTATTACAAAACTTGAAAAGGAGATTAAAGCTTCTTCAAAACCTGTTATTGTAGATTTTAGAAAAGATTCTTGTGCCTCTTGTGATGAACTTGAAGAGTTTACTTTCTCTGATGCTGGAGTTAAAGAAGCGTTAAAACGTTTTAAGTTTATTCAGATTGATGTTACGGCAAATAGTGATGATGAAAAAGCATTGTTGAAAAAATATCATGCTTTTGGAACGCCTACCATTTTGTTTTTTGATAAAGACAATAAGAACCTTGAAGATAAAAGTATTACAGGTTTTATGAAAGCAGACAAATTCCTTAAACATTTAAAGAGTATTCATTGAATCAAACCCTTGCCATTGGGGAGGTAAATACCCTTAAAGTTGAACGCGATACCGATTTTGGACTCTATTTAAGAGCCGAAAATTTTGAAGAGGTACTTCTTCCTAACATCTATGTGATGGAAGATGAGATGCCCATTGGAGCTGAAATAGAAGTCTTTCTCTACACCGATTCAGAAGACCGACCTGTGGCAACCACCAAATACCCTTACGCCAAACTAGGTGAATTTGCCTACTTAACTGTGGTCGATTACCAACGTTTTGGGGCGTTTGTAAACTGGGGCTTACCCAAAGATTTGTTTGTGCCACTCTCACAACAAAAATGCCACTTTCACATAGGTTCTAAGTACATCTTACGTGTTTGTTTAGACAGCGAAACAGGACGGCTTTATGGAACGCATAAAATTGGTAAATGGCTCTCAAAAGAGACAGCCTATTTAGAAGTAAATGAAAAAGTAAATGTTCTAGTTCTTTCAGAAACGCCTTTAGGTCATAAAGTCATTGTTGAAAACAAACACGAGGGAATGCTTTTTGAAAATGAAATTTTTGAGACTTTAAAAGTAGGTGACAGAAGAGTAGCCTATGTTAAAAAAATTCGTAAAGACGGTAAACTAGATTTGTCTTTACAACCCATTGGAAAAAAACAAAATGCAGATATTTTTGAAGAAAAAATCTTAGAACTTTTAAAAGAAAAGTCTGGCTTCATAGAAGTAAATTCAAAAAGTGATGCTGAAAAAATCATGAAAGTTTTTGGCATGAGTAAAAAGAACTTTAAGCGTTCGCTGACTTCACTGATTGCTGCTAAGAAGATTGAGTTGTTTGAAC
>JALSHP010000185.1 GCA_026982175.1 Campylobacteraceae bacterium | reverse complement strand
GGCGACCACGCTATATTATAGACAAAGAGATATAGCGTTGAAAAACATCATTTTACAATTTTTTACCTACAATCTTGTAGGTATTGTCAATACATTGTTTGGATTTACCATTGTATTTTTTTTAATGTTTTTTGGGCTATCACCAACAATTAGTAATTTTATTGGTTACTTTTTTGGGGCGACACTCTCCTATAACTTAAATAAAAAATATACTTTTAAAAATAAAGAAAATAGTGCGAAACAGGCTCTAAAGTTTTTTATGGTTTTAGCCATTAGCTATCTGCTTAATTTTTTTACTTTACAACTTCTACTTCATAGCATCAACCCCTATATGGCTCAACTCATCTCTGGGATTGTCTATACTCTTAGCTCATTTGTTTTGGCTAAGCTTTTTGTCTTTAAGGATTGAAATTTGAATCTCAAAAAAACAAATCAAGCCATATTTTTTATGTTGCTTCTTATTTTAGGCTTTATATACTCCTATTTTATTCATGTTGATATTTCAACTCCCATAAGAGAGGGTAGTGTGCATTCAAAATTTTCATTTATTATAACCTCAAAGATAAATCAAACCATTAATCTACATATAGCTACAAAAGATGAACTCAATAGCATAAGTTGCAACAACAATCCTAACCATTTTCAATACTACTCAAAAGGTTATGATTTTAAACAGCAAGAGGAGGTAAAGTTAAAGATTAAAAGTGGCATTAACCAGTGTCAATTAAAAACGCTTCGTTCTTCAAACTTAAAACCCATACTCAAACAAAAAATCTCTTTTGTGGACTATCTTTTTCTTTTTATCTTTTTTGTGATTCCTATTTTTCATCTACTTTTCAATGCTTTAATCTGGCTACTCAATAAAATATGGAGCAAAAATGATATTTAGTTATTTAAAAATAAAAGAGATAAATTTACCACTAATAGTACTCTTGATGGGGCTTATTATTCGTCTCTTCTATCAAGAGAAATATTCGGTTATGCTCTTTCAACACGATTGGCAGGGACACATAGAGATGATTAAATATTTAGCCGATACTTGGACTATTCCTTTGCCAAATAAGGGCTTAGAGTTTCCACAACAACCTTTGTATTATGTTGTAACAGCAGGTATCTACTCTTTTTCTACCTCTTTAGGAAGTAGTGAGAAGATGGCTTTGGAGTATATTGGCTATTTTTCATTTTTCTGTTCGGCACTATTTTTAATCTATGGCTACAAATTCATATCTCTCTTAACAACAAATAGAAGCGTTAAAACTATCTCCATGATATTTTTAGCACTCACCCCCTCTATTGTCTATATCAGTGCGAGAATCAATAATGACAGTATGGCAATGGCACTCTCTGCTATCTCGCTCTACTATATTGTTAAAAGCTATCAATCACACTTTAGCTCATCTTTTTTTATGGCTCTACTCTTTACTTCACTACTCTTTTTAACAAAAATATCTACTCTATCTATTGAGCTACTCTTCTTTGCTTTACTCCTCCTTTCCTATAAAAACAGCCTTAATCAAGAGAATACTCAACTTAAACAAAAAATATATATCTTTGGTTTAACAGGTATGTTTTTACTAACTTATACGTTATGGCGAGTCTATTTACCCTTGGATAACTCTTTTCATATGGTCAATAGTAGTGGAGCATACCCTGGTCAAATTTTACCCCCTTTAGATTTACACTACTTTGGTACTTTTAATCTTTTTGCTCTCGTTGAACAATCTTACAGTTATGTATTTGGAGAAGATAGTGTACGATACTCTTTTTTAACTTATCAGTACGGAACAATGTTATTTGGAGAGTTTGATTATACTTTTTTTATAAACAAAGCACCCTATATGAGGGAGATTATGCAAACCATTCTTCTCTTAGGAGTACTCTTTATGCTTGGATTTTTAACGTTTATTTTCCAACTATATAAAGCCTCTAGCTTTAAAAAAATACTTTTTGCTACACTGCTTATTAACTTTTTACTGATTGTAAAGTTTATGTTTGACTTTCCCTCTGTTTGTAATACCGATTTTCGTTATTTTGTTCCCTCATTTTTGCTGTTTGCGTATATGTTTGCTAAAGGAATAGACTATTTTAAGCACTTTAAAATAGTCTCAAAAATAATTAATGCCCTATTTATTTTACTTGTACTTACTGAAGTAAGTTTTTTTGTTTTACTTATAACACCTTAACCTCAAAATACCCACACTTAACAGTAGGAGTAGCCACGCTTCCTGCTCCTACTGTGCCAAAGTCTAACTTAACGGGGTTTACTCCATTGGCTGTTTCATTTTGTTTTATTAATTATCTAACACCCATATAGAGTTCAAGTGTGGTTAAGGGGTGATTAGTCCCATCACTCGCATTAAATGCTCCATCTAATGCAAATTTAACCGTGGTAACCATGCTATCTAATCCTAGAGCATCAGCTGTTGGGGTATAGTTAAATGTTGCTCCTCCATCATTTGAATAGGAGAGTGTTCCAAGACTTAAGCCACTACTTACTGCACCATCAACTAAAGCTATCGTTTTACATTGAGCAGTAGTAGCCACACAAAGGCTCATATTGGCAGGAATGCTATCTTGTAGAACCACACTATTATTATCGGTAGTTCCTAGCCCCTCATTACGCAATAAAATCTCATACTTTACAGTTGATAATGGAATTGCTTTTGGGTTTACCGCCAAATTAATAGGGTCATAAACCGTTACAGAGTTTTTTTCCAATTTTATATTAGGTAGTAATTTATTGGTATTGGTTTCTCCTAAAGAGTTAATCATATTGGCATTGTTGTTACTGTCAATCGTTGCTATATAATTAGCACAATTGGTCGCCTTTTTAGTAATATCTATTGTTGCTGTAATCTCCCAACAAACAGAGGTGTCTCCATCTGTTGCATTGGGGGTTAAAGAGATAGATGTTCCTTGGGCTGAATCAGCTAAACGGCTAATTTCACTACCATTCCAAAAAATGCTTACACCCTTTTGACTAATAGGTACTACATCGCCAGAACCAATGGTATCATAAGCAACATAGTCAAAAGGAACAGCACTAATTGCCACACCATCTACTACTGTTACATCATCATTGACAGGTTTTAAGAGTAAAATCTCATCCCCTGTATTATTGAGTATCTCTGATGAATTAGCATAAAAATGATGCACATTACCACTCACACTATCAACCCCACTTCCAATATGTAAAATAACGTAATCCCCTTGTGTTACGCTATGTTTTGGAAAACGATAATGGTGACTTGACCCATCTTGGTCAGTAAACAGATAGTTTTTTAAATCACCTGATTTTGTTACATAAAATTCTATAAACTCTTCATTGGTACTGCCATTAGTTACTTGCTGATAAAGAATTTCATTTATCTTCATTTCAGCTGAAACAATCGGGTCATTTAACATCACCCAATAGGCTACGTCCTCTCCAATATGGGTTCTTGTTGTATCTCCTGCGACCGTCTCTTCATCTATTGCTAAATCTAAACTCGTACCAAAGGGGCTAAGCCCATACAAAACAGCCCAACCACCCTGTCCACCATTCTCTGCCTCTTTTGTCACAACACCATCAGTATAGGCTTTATCTAAGCTAAATGTATAGGAAGGAGTATCCCCAACTCCTTTGATACCAGTACCATAATCAATCGCCATTGAAAAATCTTTTAACTCATAAACCCCTGCTTCAGCTACAATATAGCCCAAAGTTTCATTGGCTCTCTCTTCTGCAATCTGTCCAACATGTTTTCCCACACAGATACCATCTGCCATACCACTTTGAAAAGGTCTATTTTTACGACTATCACAATCAAATGACCAAAAGGTGGAGAATCTATTGTCATTATAGCTCATCACTTGCCCTAGCACAGCTGCTTTAGTATAACTGTTTATAATTGTACCACTTACATCTTCAGCTCTTAAAGCACTCCAATCATTAGGAGAAGACAAACCATTGGTTGAAGCAGAAACAACCTTATGTGCCTCATATTTGACAGGAACAGTATAACTTCCCTCATCAGAAATGATACAATAGACATCAGTTGTATATCCAGCATCTACATCATTTGGGCGTTGAATTTTAATATCAACCCCTATCGCACTAATATTATTGAGCCTAACCACAGCTTCATTTGAAGATTGGCTAGGCAGTACATTAGAACAAACGACAATGGCATCACTATAGGTATTGCTAAAGTTAATATGTCTCCAACCATAGCCTACTCCTGATATTTTTTGATATTCAAGATTATCAGTAATGGCCTGTGAAAACAAGAAATAAGGCATTAAAAGGAGAACTAAGACTCTTACCACGACATCAACCTCACCGTATCTTTCAGACTCTCTTGGTCAAACTTCATGTTAAATCTAAAGTAAGCCCCTTCCATTCTGTAGGTCTGCAAAGCGAAATCTCTGTCTTCAAAACCTTGCCAATTGTACCCTAAGGTAAGTACCATATTGTCAAATAAGTTATGCCCAGAGTAAAGCCCAAAACCATAGTCCATATTGTTCGCACTTTGGGCGTAAAGTAGTGAGCCTTGAACTCCAAGTTCCCACGTCGGCGTAATATCATAATGGGTATCAACGCCAAAAAGTTGGGTTACCCCTTTTTTTTCAAAGGCATCAATGCTATCGACCACATATTTGAAGCCATGTTGTAAGGCTATCTCACTTTTAGCTGTTGGCTGAAGATTGACATTTAGGTTATTGACCATTTTATCAGTTAGAAAACTACCTGTTTCATCGTTGAGTTCAGAGCGAATAAAGTCTAACTTCTCTAACACAATCATCCCATCTTCCTCTGGTCTATAAGCCATAGAGAGACGCATCTTGGCATCGGAACGTTTTTGCGCAGTGTTATTATCTTTATTGAATGAACCACTCAATGCTAAGGCTAAATCATCTGAAGTTTGTGTATAGATGGCTGTTGAGAGATTTAACTTCTCTTCGCCCTCTGCCTTTCGTAACTCACTATTAAACATTGCACTATAGGCATCACTGTTGTAACTTCCCCCCAAACGATAGGCTAAGAATGATTTGTTAGCAAGTGATGCACTAAGATTATTCTCCTTTGAGCTATTAATGGTAGCCCCTTGCTCTAAGCCTAAATTGACAGAAAACTTTTCACTTACTTGAAATGTCTGTACTCCACCTATGGTGTTGTAGAGATTTTGTTGGTCATTACTAAACTCTGAAAGTGTGGTGTTCTCAACTGTCATTCCTGACCAAGGTCGCACCCTTACCCCTGCTCTTCCTTGCTCTAAAGCACTGCTCCACTCATACGAAGAGAAGAAATCCATAGAGGCTGTTAAAGCATAATCCAACCCTACTGTTGTTCTTGTAGGGAAAAGTTCACTCTCATTGTCCGAAATGGTCTGTTCTCGTAAAAGAGAGAGTCTCAATCGTTGGTCAAAAAGAGCGTATGAGCCACCAAAAAGAAGTTGTTGAGCCATTGCCTCTTCACTACTTACTTTGGCATAACGATACCCTGCAAAAGCTGACCAGTTTAGGTTGTCAAACTCACTTCTAAGTTCCATAACATCGCTGTCTACTTTGGTAGCCAAATCAGAATCACGGTAGATAGAGGCTCTGTTTCTATGACGACCACTCGACTGACTAGAGATGTCCAACCCAACTTTTCGTGTGCCACCCAAAGAGGCGTTGAGCTGACCTAAACCAAACGACGACTCCTGCTCACGATAATAAGCACGACTATAAACCCCATGGGAGATATGCTCTATCTCCATCAATTTAGCTTCACCCTCTGTTAAGGTCGCCTCTTGGCTTGTTTTTGTTTTGGCATATTCAGCTTTAATCCGTGTGGTATCACCTAGCTTGAGTGTTGTATCAACCCCCATAAGTTTAGAGAGTTTTTTACCTGAATCTTCAGAGATATAGGTCGCTCCCACTTCTACTTTTTCATCTAAAGCTTTAACTGCTGCACGACCCCCATAGGTGTAGTGGTCTGAACCAACATCACCTTTTACTTCATAGTCCACCACAATAAACCGTGGGTTAAACTGCTCATCATTACTGTAAACAGGCTCTTTAAAATAGATGCGACCCAAGGCATAGTCAATCTCATAATCTCTAAAGCGTTGTAGGCTTCTTGTAGAGAGTATCTTCTCGCTACGGTATCGGTCTCGTACCTCTATGATGACTTTTTCAGAAAAACGTACCATATTTTGAGATTTTAAATAGTAATAACCTGATGTTCCATCTCCACGTATTTCATCTTTTATAAAAAGCTGTTCGGTATTGGTCGCAAAAACTTTTGCATCAAGATACTCACCATGATACTCCGACTTCAGCCCTGTAAAACGGCGTGAATAAGCAGAGAGTTGCGTGTAAGACAAATCGGTACTAAAATCTCCAAATAAAATGTTAAACTGCTCTTTTTCAAGCTTCACATAAAGCTTCTTCCGTGACGCAGCCTCTTGATTTTGAATGGAGTTGTCATTGTAGAGCGTATAGTAAGCATTGGGGTCAATCTCATCAAAAAACTCCTGCTTGGCGGTATCTTTTCCTGTATCATACGCCATAGAGAGTAGCCAATCACCTTTAATTCTACCCTTAGCAAAAAATGAAACACGCCCCTCGGTAATCACTTTGTCGCTAGATTTAATCTCGGCTAATGACTCCTCATTTCCTTTAAGCGTGTTGTACCCTACTGTACCCTCTGCAAAACCGACCATAATCCATTCACGAAGTGCTGGTTTAAGCCATGCACGAATGACCTCATCTCGACCCTCTAAGTCAAAATGCAAACTCACTTGACCCGACTCTGTTGTGGGTTGAAGTTTAATATAAGCAATTCCATCAGAGTGAATGGTATAGCGACTGCTTTGTGCTGTACTGCTTAAAGGATTGTTCTGTATCTGGTCTAATAAGTTTTGCGAAGCATAAGGAGCTTCAACCGAAAAGACCCCTGTCATACCAGAGCGTAAAGGTTTTCCCAAGTCATCTAAAAATCGCACGGCAATCACTGGTGAATTTTTTCCATCGGCAATGGTTTTAGAGTTCTCTTTAACATACTGCACTTGAACAGGAACAGAAGAGACCTGTACTTCTCGTGTTAAGCTCTCTAGTAACTCCCCGTTTTTAGAGAAATATTCTACTTTAATAGTATTGGCTCTATCAAGTAAATCAACCCCTTTGTAAAGGTCAATCACATTCTTTGAACGTTGAGAAGCGACATTACCATTGTAGTTAAGTTCAGAGACTTTATCACCATTGAGCCACAGCACTACTTTTTCAGATTTTGGATGCTTAATGGCAATCTGCGTACTTGGAATTTCAGGAACATACCCTTCTAGTGGCCATAAAATGGCTCTTTTTGCCCCACTGTTTAAATCTTTTTCACCATAACTTGGCATGGTCGCTACTTCTGTTGGCATCGCCATTTCATTGGACTCTTGAGTAGTTTGAATTTTCTCACCATTCTCTTTAAGACAGAAATTCACTCGTTTTAAAGCACCTTGTCCTACATTGACCAATTCAGAGAAGTTCTTACCTGCTTTTCGTGTTGTCTGCGCACAACTTCCCATTGCATAACCTTGGGGGAGTAAGGCTTTGTCTACTTGAACAATATGTCGCCCTGCATTAACGTTAGAGAAGTGATACTTTCCATTCACATCACTCACCACATACATCCCATTTTCAAGATAGAGCCGTACCCCTGCAATCCCCTTAGTCACATTATCTTCATGAGAAATTTTTCCAATAATAATCCCTTTGCTTCGCATCAACTCTTCATTAATAAGGGTGGTCGCATCAGCAACGTTTGATTTAAACACGGTACTTTTAGTCACCCATGCTTGGTTAATGATTTTTGCATTGCGTACCCCTGCTGTCACCGAAGCGATGAAAGTCACTTCTACTTGTCCATTTGCTTCTACCGTTGGGAGACGAAATTGTATTTTTTTCCCATCTTCAGAGCGTAAAGCCTCAACATGCGTACCCTCATATTGTGCTGTTCCCTCCTCATACTTTAGCCCAAAAGGTAAAGCATCGCTTATCAAAAAATCTCTAATGGCTTTCTCTTCATCATTATGGACTGTCAAGGTATATTTTAAGAGTTCTCCCACCGATGCCTCTGTTTTATTGACCTGCTTTTCTATCCATACTTTAAAATCTACCTGCTCTACAATAATCGCAGAGTCACTTTTAATAATCTCTACATTATCATCATAATGCACCATAATATTCTCATTGAGCCGAACATAGAGTTGGTTATCATAATGCTCTTGGGTCTCATGAGAGAGGGGAATGTACGCCACAAAAACACCTGAATTTGGCGTGGTCTCAATGAGTTGTAATCGTTCAATATCGCCACTCTCACTTGTTACATTAACATCTATAACATTACGTACATCACGGTCAACATTTTGGTCAGGGTCAATCACACTAATAAAAACGGTGTCTTCTTGTCGGTAAAAATCTGTCTCTTCAAGATTAACCGCACTTCCATCGCCTACAACCGTTCCATCTTGAAGTGTCGAGCTTGTGGTCTCATGCCATACCCCATTCTCATCTTGATAAGCAGTTGTTCCTAGTACAGCTGTCTGTGTTCCTGATTGCGTAGAGTATAAAAAATCAACTTTTGCTTCTGTTGCTTCAATGGTATGTTCTACACTATTTGAAACCACCTCTTTAGGGGCTAAATGGTAACGGTAACTTACCGATGCTTGATTAACAATGGTATCACCCACTTCAAGTCCTTGTAAAAAAGAAGAAAAAAGAAACAGTAAAATGTTAATTTTAAATAAAGATATAATATATTGTATGTTTTTTTGCATATTTTTTCCTTTCATCTTTCATCTTTTTTAGCATTTTCTTCTCAATGTTCCATCTTAAAATGATGGAACATAAAATAGTTAATTTAATTTTTATATTAAATAATATCTACTTCAAAAGAGACACAGTTGTGTTTGGCTTTGGTAATGGTTAAGCCTGAAACAGTCAATGTTGAGCCCGTTCCATCATTAGTTGCAGCCGTACCACCTGAATAGACTACCCCATTGCTACAACTACACGCTGTCTGACCATCATCTTGCTTAAGATTGGTAATGGTTGACGCATCCAGTGTTGCAGGTAATACATCCGTAATGCTTACATCTATTGCATCGGTTGACGTTCCCACATTGTTAATGTCAAGAATATACAATATCTTAGCCCCTGGAAGACGCTTAGCATTAGCACTTATACCATTAACGCTATCTGAAATTACACATGAGTCTTTAGCCAAACTTAAATTGGGAGCAGCAACCATATATCCACCCCACGCCAAATACTTACCATTCTCTTTAACATCACCTGTTATGGCATCTGCTGATTCAGCAAGTACCGTATCTACGACTCCTGCCGTATCAGCTCCTGCTGTTGCCGTCTCCACCGAGCCACCTGCTGTAACAGCAACTGCTTCTAATTGAATGTTCATCACATCTCCATCCACTCTAGCAATGTTAATGTCTGTCTTAATACGAATACTCACCGTTGCATCAGGAGCAATTTCAAGGCTTGTTAATGCTGTCCATGTCGTTCCATCAGTACTCGATTCAACTGTTAATACTTCTGTATCTTGTGTATCAGCGTCACCATAAACTGTCTCTCCACCTGTGAGTTGTGTTGCTGTAAAACTAAACTTTTGAGCAAGGTTTCCCTCGTTTGTTATTGACCAAGTGGTTATTTTCCCTGTCTCTCCTGGAACAACAGTAATTTTTGCAGCATCATTATTTGTCAAAACAAAGTCAATCTTTTTATCGACCACAAAGGTGTCTGTATTGGAAGTCACATCTGTTTGAGCAACTCCTCCAACCGTAAAGCTTAATGTCGCGGTGTTGCTTACATCTGTTCCAGCAGTTGTACCTGCTGCATTGACTGCCATGCTTGAAAGTGCCATAATGGCGACCATACTTAAAATTTTATTCATAATTTTTCCTTTGTTAATATTGTTTTATCTATTAATGTTATTTTAATCGAGCTTGATACTCAACGGCACTTTGACTATTTGCCCCTAAGCTCTCTACTTGCCACATAATGTCGGTGTACTCTGAAGCTTTTGCCAAATGACGTGCTTCACCCTCTCCCACAAAAAGTTCAGAGGCTTGCATAAATGTTGCTCCACCATCTACTGAGTAAGCAACCTTACAACTGCTTTGACACTTTGCTGAATTGGCAACATACTCCATATTTTTAGGAATGGGGTTTTTTACCACCAACTTTGTTGCTGTTTGCATACCACTATTTTGTAGTGTGTTAAGATACTTTACCACCGTATCAGGCACAATCTTTTCAGCTTTAACCCACGTTTTACGAGCCTCTCCACTTGGCGTACTTTTACTTATCTCTTGAAGAGAAGTTGAACTAATCGTCACCTCTGCTTGTGCCATAGTCACTACGGCAAAAAGTAATGATGATGCTGTTAAAAACATTTTATTCATTATTTATCCTTAATATTAAATTGTTGAATCACCGTAGGGTGTCAAGTCGTCATAACAACTTATGACCACTTGACACCCTCTCAGATGATAAATAGCTATTGCCTACAAAACCTTTACATCAAATGTCACACGATGCACAATCTCTTCACTCTCTTCTTTTTGGCTAATCGTATCAATGGCAACAAAAATACCTTTACCATCAAAACGACCCGCTTTTTCTCCATCTAAACGTAAAGAATTTTCTACATAAACCGTCCCTTTAGGAATCATATCTTGCACAATGACATCATCAACGCTACCTATGCCGATGGCTTTTACCCCTATCTCATAATGTATGGTTGTTCTTTTATAGAGTTTATCACTAGAGAGAGTGGCACTCTTTTCAAGCTCCAAAACAAGACTTGGCACTTCATAGGTACAAAGAGCAGACTTTGCTTCTTCAGGTGTTGCAGCTACCACATAAAAGTTCTCTAACTTTTTAGATTCACCATAAAGCAAATCACCTTGAGTTAAGGAATTAGATTTTATGCCATTTAAAGAGAGTTTCTCTGCATCTTTAGGAATATCTGCTACTAAAAAAAGATTGATTTTTTCATCTGCATTAAGTGTCAACTCATTCACTAATGTATCTTCACTTATAGAGAAGATACCATCTCCATTATCTGCATAAATTTTTGGATTAAGCACAGAAAAGTTTTGGGGTGAGCCTGTCACATGACTAAAGCTATAACGCTCTGCCCCATTACCATTGTTTAAAAGTAAGAACTGCATCACCTTGCCACTATCTTCTGGTTCAATAACCACAGGACCACTCTCTTGACACACCATGTTACTGTCTAACTTTTGGTCAACAATGTCAATGAGTTCATTACTTTTTGTCTCCATCGCTACTGACTCTAAGGTATAGTTCAAATAAGCAATGTTTTTAATCTCTGTACCTGCACTAATGCCTACTGAAAATAGATTTTGAATTATGAGTAAAAAAAGTATAATGTATCTATTCATTCTTAAAACCTTAATTTTATATTAAATATATTTTTTAGTATATATTTAAATATTAACATAAGTTTATAAAATTAAGGTGAATAAAATGTGTAAAAAGAGATATATATTAAAAAAATATTAATATTTTATTATAAATATTTTTTATTAAGTTATAAAAAAGATAAAAAAGTTATTTTTAGTTATTATTTATGATTTTTTGTCACTTTTTTTGGCCAATAGCTTTAAAAGTAAGGTAGTTAACACAAATGTTGTCGGAGAGCCAACATCGAGTGCCTTAACGGTGTTGGAAAAGAGTTCAAGTGTCTCTTGGTCTAAATTGTATCGTTTAGATTTTATGGCTGCCAATGAGATTTGTTCGACCAAAGGTTTGCACTCCCTAGAAGATATTCGGGAATGCTCTTGTATAAACACATAGACCTTAGAGAGGGTTAAACCCTCTAAATCTAAAGAGAATTCGGTTCCCACTTTATCATGCAAAAGCAAAACAGGCATCCGTGACTGAATGGTATCTAAAAGTGCTGATTTAGATTCTGTAATAATAATAAAAGCTTTATTTCTAGGAGGTTCTTCTAAAATTTTCAGCAGTTTACTTTGAGAAAGTTCTGAAAACTTAGGTGCTATTAAGATAATATAATTTAAATTATCAGAAGCAATATAGGCTTTCTCTATTGCCAACTTCGCATCTTCTAAAAGAAACTCTTTGGGCTTACCTTTGTCATCTACACTGCGAATAATACTAAAAAGCTCTGTGCCTCTTTGGGCTTCTAATGAACTTAACACCTCTTCGGCTTGATGTGTAATAATAATCCCCGAAGCCAACTTCATAGATTAATCCAAACTAATCTCACCAAAGAGTGCTGCATCTATGGTTTTGTTAAAAAGTTTAAAGAGCTGTATCATCTTAATATCCAATGATGAACCTGCATTTCTAAGATAAAAAGAGTTTGGTACATCCCCATCAATAATCCACAAAAGATTTTCATCATTTCTAAAGGCAAATTTAGAGTAAGAACTCTCTGCTGAACCAATATACCAAATAAAATACCCATTCGGATAAGAGATTTCTAACATATCCTCCAAGAGTTCTAACTCTTGTGTATTTTTCATGTTTTGTAAATTTGGGAACATCGACTTTAGCGTATATATTGGTAAAAAAGGGCGTTCATTTTGTAAATTATTGATTTTAGAAGCGACATATTTGGCATACCATGCACGTTTATCATCGGTCAAAAGTAGAATTGTTTTACCCTCTACAATTTTATTGACCGCACTCTGAACCACAGGAACCCAGTCGTAACGGCACTCTTCCATCCAGGAGAAAGAGGAGTCCTCTTCTCGAATGGTATCAAGTGTCCAAGTTAAAATTGGTGTCATCTAGCTACTTGTCTAAGTTGTAAGCAGCATGAAGTGTACGTACTGCTAATTCTGCATATTTTTCAGAGACAATTACTGAAACTTTTATCTCTGAAGTTGAAATCATCTCTATGTTAATATTCTCTTTGGCTAAGGCACAAAAAGCAGTAGCCGCAACCCCTGTGTGCGACTTCATTCCCACACCAACAACAGAGACTTTACAAACAGAATCATCAAAATCCATGCTACCTATATCATGGTCAAAAGCTTCCATAACGCCTCTGGCATTTTTAATCTCTGAAGAGGGAACAGTAAACCCTAAATTTGTTGCACCATGCGTTGAAGCATTTTGAATAATCATGTCCACATTGACATTCTCTTCTGAGAGTTTTGAAAAAATCTCTGCGGCAATGCCTGGTTTGTCTGAAACCTCTCTAAGGCTTACACGTGCTTGATTTCTATCTACTGCGATACCACTGACTAAAACTGCTTCCATCTCTTCTGTCTCCTCTGCAATAACCGTTCCCTCTGCGTCTGAGAAAGAACTTTTTGCTATGATTTTTACTTTTAATTTTTTCGCCAACTCTACCGAACGATTTTGTAACACTTTTGCCCCAAGTGAAGCCAACTCTAACATCTCATCATACGAGATGAAGTCCATCTTTTTTGCTTTTGGCTCAATGCGTGGGTCGGTGGTATAAATACCATCCACATCCGAATATATCTCACAAGCATCTGCTTTTAATGCCCCTGCTATTGCCACGGCTGAAAGGTCTGAACCTCCACGTCCAAGCGTGGTGACTGAACCATCACTATTAATCCCTTGAAAACCAGAGACAATGACTATTTTACCTGCATCTATCTCTGTTTGCATCGCCGTGGGGTCAATGGCTTCTATTCGTGCATAAGTATGCGAATCATCAGTTAAGATTCCTGCTTGTCTTCCTGTCATGGCAATGGCAGGTAAACCTTTCTCTTGTAAAGCAATTGCCAAGAGTGCAGCGGTCACACGTTCTCCTGAACTTAACAGCATATCCATCTCACGTTTAGAGGGATTTTCCGAAAAATGTTTGGCGAAATCAGTTAGCTTATTGGTCTCCCCACTCATCGCAGAGACCACGACTACAATGTCATCTCCAGCCTCTTTTGCTTTTGCTACACGTGTGGCAACATTGCCAATACGCTCCAAATCTCCAACACTCGTTCCCCCATATTTATGCACTATTAACATTGATTATATGCCCTTCCCTTACAAAATGTTCTATGACACGTCTGTAAACATGCCGTTTAAAATAAGTCGCCTTTCGTAGCAACTGCTTATACTCTACATAGTGGTACTCTTCAAATTCTGGTTCATGGAAATGCTCAAGGTCTATCTTAGAGTTAGAACGTAATTTAACTAAAAAATACTTTTGTGTCTGTCCATCAAAAGGATAAATTTTATGCGACCGTCCACCTTTGGGAAAGTCATAAGAGATCCAATGGGGATACTCTGCAATAATATCCACCGAACAACACCCAATCTCTTCTTCTAACTCACGCATTAAAGCTTCTCTAGGACTTTCACCCTCTTCTATTCCCCCTTGGGGAAATTGCCATGTGTTCCGAATATCGGAACGTTTACCTAAAAAAAATTCACATTTCTGTGGATAATCTGAAGAGAGTATAACAGCTGCGACATTTGGGCGATATCGCTTTTTTGTCTGCATCTTATTACTCATCTTTCATCATTATTTCGCTAAAATTTTATCAAAATACTCATTAATGATTGGTGAAAAATTGCTTCTATACATCCACATCCCCTACTGTGACTCCAAATGTCATTACTGCTCTTTTAACTCTTACGTGGATAAGTTTGACACCCGTAAAGCTTACATGATTTCGCTTAAAAAACAGTTCAAATATGAGCTAGAACGTTTTAATGTTCAAGCAAAACAGATAGAGACAGTTTTTATTGGTGGAGGAACACCTTCAACCGTTGATCCCACACTTTATGAACCCATTTTTAACATTTTGAAGCCCCTACTCAAAGAAAATGCTGAAATCACCTCCGAAGCTAATCCTAACTCTGCCACCAAAGCGTGGCTACAGGGTATGTATGACTTAGGGGTTAACAGAATCTCATTTGGGGTACAAAGTTTTAATGAACAAAAATTAAAAGCCTTAAACAGAGCCCACTCTCCCCAACAAGCCATAACAGCTGTCAAAACGGCACATAAAATAGGCTTTAAAAACCTTTCACTTGACCTCATCTACAACTATGAGGGAGATACCAAAGCACTACTTAGCCATGATATTTCTGAAGCCTTTAAACTTCCTATTAATCACATTTCAGCCTATGAACTTACCATTGAGAGTGGCACTAAATTTGCCTCTACCCCACAAGTACGTCAAGAGGATGATGAATTGGCTTTTTTTGTGGCAAAGGAAATTACAAAAAGAGGTTTTAAACACTATGAAATCTCTAATTTTGGAACATATCAAAGTGAACACAACAAAGGCTACTGGCACTTAAAGCCCTACATGGGCATAGGGGCTGGAGCAGTTGGATTTAAAAGCAATGTGCGTTACTACCCTAGAACAGACATTGACCTTTACATCAAAGAACCACTCACTATTGACGAAGAAGAGTTAAGCCAAGAAGAGCTATTAACAGAGCAACTATTTTTAGGATTACGTTCAAATATTGGTGTTGATGAACATATTTTAAATAAAGCAATGAAGAAACGTGCTGATTTTTTAGTAGAAAAAGAGAAGCTTTTAAAAGAGAATACTACTTACAAGAACAACAACTATTTTATAGCTGATGAACTTGTTTTATATATTTTAGATTAAGACAGACTTATCTACTTACAAACCTGACGGTAAATCTCGACAAGCACCTTGACGTTGAGCAATACACGTTCGATGTGCCTCAACTGGTCCTTTGAATGTGTTTTTTACCATACAAATATCATACTTAACTTTACATTTAACAGCTACATGAGGAGGAACAGGTTTTGAACAAGAAGTAGCCATAAGTGCTAAAGAGCTTAAAAGTAATAGTTTTAAAGAAATTTTCATTAAGAGTCCTAATTTATTAAATTGAAATAGAAGTATATAATAAAATCGTGAACTTATTGTACTCTTACCCTTTTGTAGATAAAATACAATAATAACAAATAAAAGGGGTTCATCTATGTTTGGACTTGGATTTACAGAGATACTGTTTATTGCCGTGGTTGCAATAATATTTTTAGGACCAGATAAACTGCCTGGTGCCATGGTGGACATTGCAAAATTTATTAAAAAAATTAAAGAGGGTGTGAGCGATGCAAAAGAAGCATTAAACGAAGAAGTCAATTTAGATGAACTGAAACGTGAAGCTCTTAATTACAAAGAGCAATTGGACAAAGCAACCGAAGAGCTACAAGGGTTTAAAAACTTAAATCCCATTAATGAGCTTAAAGAGAGTGTCAATTTAAATCCAATTAAAGAGGATTTTGAAACATCTACACCAGCAAAAGCTCATGCCAATCCTGTAGAAAAGAAGCAAGAAGAAGCAATTACTTTTAAAAAGAAAAAAGTAACAAACGCTACTTTAAAAGAGGAAAAAGAAGCACACAAAGCCCTTAAAAAAGAAGCTAAAAAACAATCACAAGAGAATGGAGAAGGCTAATGTTTGCTGAAATTAAACCGCACTTAGTTGCCCTACGTAAAGCACTTAGCCTCTCGGTTGCCTCTATCTTAGTGGCGTTCATAGTTGCTTTTATTTTCCACAATCCCATTTTAACATGGATTACTGCCCCATTAAATGATGCACTAAGTGAAGTGGGTCGTATTGTCAATACCCAAGAGAAAGCGACATGGCACTTAGAGCCTGTAGAGCTAAACACGACACAGAATAATACCACAACGCCTAAAGTCAAAGTTTCTCAACCCCAATCAGCCCAAGAGTCTGCTGCCTTAAAACTTGAACTTGCCTTAGATAAAGCCTCAAAAGTTGCTCAAAAAGAGTTGGCAACTTTTCTAATAGAAGCCACACAAGCTGCCAAAGCCTTAAAAGAGAGTTTACAGCAACTCAATAACAATATTGACAAAAGTTCTTTTGATGGTCAAATTACCACACACCAAGTAGGAGGAGCATTTTTTGTTGCCTTAAAAGTCTCCTTTTTTGCAGGTCTTTTAGGAGCATTGCCTTTTGTACTCTACCAAATTTGGCTCTTTATAGCCCCTGGACTTTACGACAATGAAAAAAAGATGATACTCCCTTTTGTATTGGGTGGTTCATTCATGTTCATGGTAGGAATTCTCTTTGCCTACTATGTTGTCACCCCGTTTGGTTTCCAGTTTCTCATTACCTTTGGCTCTTTCCTCTATACCCCTCTGATTAACATTGAGGATTATGTAGGTTTTTTCACCAAAATTTTGATGGGCTTTGGTATTGCTTTTGAACTCCCTGTCATTGCTTACTTCTTAGCTGTATTGGGCTTAGTTACCGATAAAACATTAAAAGATTTTTTTAAATATGCTGTTATTATTATCTTTGTTTTAGCTGCACTCTTAACCCCACCAGATGTTTTAACCCAACTACTCATGGCTGTTCCACTCATCTTACTCTATGGTCTCTCTATCTTAATTGTTAAATATGTGAACCCTTATGTTGATGAGGATGAAGAAGAAACAGATGAAGAGCAAGAGCTTTTAGAAAATAAAAAATAGCATGAACAAAGAACTTTTAACCTCCAGCTATGACTATGAGCTTCCTGCTCATCTCATAGCCCAAACCCCCGTGCAACCTCGTGACCATGCCAAGCTTTTGGTCTATGATAGAGTGAGCAATACCACGACACATACTACTTTCAAGCATCTCTTAGAGTTTTTACCCTCTGAATGTGATGTTTTTTTAAATGACACAAAAGTAATCAAAGCCCGAATATTTGGCAAAAAATCCACAGATGAACATGGGCAAGGCGGAGGAAAAGTTGAACTTCTTTTTAACAAACCTCTCAATGCACATGAGTATCTAGTCATGATACGTGGAAAAGTACAAATAGATATGCAACTCTTTTTTGAAGATGATTTAGTCGCAACAGTAATAGGATTCAATGGAGATGGCTCACGAATTGTTACTTTCACACATAAAGGTAAACCGATACGTTTTGAAACATTAGTACAAGTTTTAGATGAGATAGGACACATTCCCCTACCCCCATACATGCAACGACAAGACAATGAGCAAGATGAAACCGACTACCAAACCCTCTTTGCTAAAAATGCAGGAGCAGTCGCTGCCCCTACTGCCTCGTTGCACTTTACCCCTGAACTCTTTGAAGCTTTAGAAGCAAAACATAAAACCCATAAAATAACGCTTCATGTAGGTGCAGGAACCTTTAAACCTGTGGAGGTAGAAGAGATTTTAGACCACCCCATGCATTCAGAATTTTTTGACATCCCCAAAGAGAGTGCTAAAGTTTTAGATACTAATAGAGCCATTTTAGCCATTGGGACAACGGTTACAAGAACAGTGGAATATTATGCGAGAACCCAAAAAATCTCTGGAGAGTGTGACCTATTTCTAAATCCTTCTAACAAACCTCAACGCGTTAATCACCTT
>JALSHP010000184.1 GCA_026982175.1 Campylobacteraceae bacterium | reverse complement strand
AGATTATAATTTTTTACTTATCATGCATGAACATCTTTTTATTTTTGAAAAAAAGTGATTTTGATTGATTAAACGGTTCAAGGCGTTGGGTTTAAGTTTTCAAGGAGACAATCCTAAAAATAGCCCGACACCCTTTACTCGCTCCCTCACTCTCTATGATAATCTCACCACCAATAAGCCTTGCCATTTTTTGACTAAGGGCTAAGCCTAAACCACAACTGTGTTTTATCTCTTTTTTACCATTATGGGCTTGATAAAACTCTGAAAATAGTTCACTTTGTCGCTCTTTGGCAATGCCTATGCCTGTGTCGATTACGGTAAAAATATAATGCTCATTTTCTTGCTGAAGCGTGATAATAATAGTGCCTTTAGACGTGTATTTTACAGCATTTGAGAGGAGATTGATGATAATCTGTTTAATTATCTGTTCATCACTTTGAAGATAATAGATTTCTGAAGGAAGTTGAAGTTTTAATTCCAATTCTTTCTCATCTATTAATGGCTCAATAAGTTCTACCATTTCATTAATTAGACTCTTTAAGTTAATGGACGTTGTGACAATGGGCATACTCTTTGACTCTAGTTTAGAGAGTTGTAACAGGTTATTAATCATCTCCAAAAGATGCTCGGAGGCATTCTCAATTTTGCTCAAAATTCCCAACTCCTCCTCTTGCATTTTAGGATTGACCATCAAGTGTTGGGTTAAGTTTAAGACCGAACCTAAAGGGGTACGTAGTTCATGGGATATAGTGGAGAGGAACGTTCGTTTAAGCTCTAAGACCTCTTGGGTATTTTCAAGTATATTAATTTGACGTTTTGAGAGCGTAAAAATAATATAGAGCAGTATCAAAAGAGAGAGTAAAAAACCTATGAGTAAGATATTCTCTATCTCATGCAGTGTTTTGAGAGCGTGATTTTTTTCATAAGACAAAGAGAGTTTCCATTTACCAAGTACCCCTTGTAGTGTTTGGCTAACGCTAATACTCTCTTCTTGTGTAGGAGTTTTAAAAAAGTTATCCTCAAATGGAGGGGTAAGCCATAGTTTTTGATGTTTATGGGCTACTTTTAAATGTATTAAGTTTTCATAAGGATAGAGAAGCCACAATGTACCAATCTTTTTTTTGTTATTAAAAGAGGCGTAAATAGAGACTTTAAAAGTTAAGTGTTGTTTGGAAAACTCTTTTCTCGTGGAGGAAGCGATTGTTTTTTTGTGAATATCTTTGGCTAAAATAACAATATTTTCAGATAACTCTTTGGCTTTTTTTTCAAGTAATATTTTAATACGCTTATCGACATCTTTTACTAAAATATCATCCATCACTTCAAGTGTTGCTAAAAAATCCAAACGTTTTTGAAGATTTACAAGGTGTTGTTCTAAAAGTTGTGCCTGAATGGAGAGTTGAGAGCTAAGGGTTTGACGCTCTTTGTCCAAAAGTACTTTGGACTCAACACGCCAAACATAAAGGAGGGTAGTAAGTTGTATGGTCACAATCAAGAGTAACATGAGGGTAAAAATCTTGTAAGTTTCTGATAGATTTTGCCATAGTTTTTTCATGTTACTATTGTAGCTAAAATTTAATTTTATCTTCGGTCATCATCGTCATTGCCGTCTCGGTCGTTGTCGTTGTCGTTGTCATTTCCGTTTCGGTCATCATTATCTACATGATTTTCTATGCCATCGTTGTCATCATCATCTGTGTAATCTGCTCGTCCATTATTGTCGTCATCATCCCGATAGTTTAAAACACCATCTTTATCATCATCTTCTAAATAATCGGGTCTTCGGTCATTGTTTTTGTCTTCATCAATATTGGCAATACCATCTTGGTTATCATCATCATAGGCATCTACCACACCATTGTTGTCTTTGTCTTGATAAACATCTATATGACCATCATCATCTTTATCATAGCTTCTTACTTTTGTATCTGAAACTTCAGCTGGAGCTGTGTTGTTTAAATTTACATTTAAAGGGCTATCTACCACATGGTCATTGTTCCCATCGGCAACATCGGCATAGTTAAGCGACAGAGGAATATTTCCTAAATCAATGTCATCGTTGAGTTTAAGCGTTGTTCCTGTGCTTGAAGTCTTTACAAACCCAATAGGGGTAATAACCCTGTTGTTAGCATCATTTTCATTGGTGGTCATGAGCAGTTTACATTGAGTATTGTTAGGGACAATAATCTCAAATGGATGTTTGTCTGTTCCATTTTTAACAGAACTAACTTTGGCATAACTACCATCATCACAAAAAGCTTCAATAAGTGTTCCAGGAACTGTACCTGTAATTTTTGAAGTACTTACCCCTGTTGCGGGAGAAGTACTTGAACCACCTCCACATGCCACAAAAAAGATTGACGCTGTTGCTAAGGTTAAAGTTGAAATAGTGTTTGTTGTTTTCATGTCGAACTCCTAATGTTATTTTTTAGATAAGCACAGTATAAAACAACTTTATGAAGTTTTTATGAAGTTATCTATAACTTTTCATTTTTTAATCACTAACCCTCTCCCACTCATACCCAAGCAAATTACGACTCTCACTATCAAACTCCACGCCTACAATAAAAATATCAGAAAATTTAGTTTGGTACTTTTGAGGATAGTTCTTCTCTTTAATCTGTGCCAATGCACCCTTTTGATTGACTTTAAACTCAAAGATGTAGAGCATATCATCAAGAAAGACACTTAAATCTATGCGTCCATCATTGGTGACATCTTCTGCTACAATTCTGTCAAACCCTGCACCTGCAAAATAGGCGTAAACCACTGAAGCGTAAAAGCCCTCATAATTTTCTATCTTATTATTGGTGAAATTATTGTAGGCGATTGAGGCAAAGAGAGATTTAAAAACACGCTCTATGCCCTCTAG
>JALSHP010000183.1 GCA_026982175.1 Campylobacteraceae bacterium | reverse complement strand
GTGCGATATAGAGTCCAATGACGCTCATCATACCCATAAAACCTAGACGTTCACCAAGATAAGCAAAGATAAAGTCTGTAGAAGAGACAGGTAAAAATTTTAATTGGGTTTGGGTAGCATCTTCTCTTTGTTGTCCATGTAATCCACCTGACCCAATGGCTATCATAGACTGCTGAACATGATAACTTGGCTTACCAATAAAGTTTGCAATACGTTGCTTCTGATAAGGCTTTAATCCATGTGTATAGAGTAGTGGTGCAGACAGACCCACAAGGATTATTAAGGTAACCCAAATACGTGCTTGAATTCCAACGACAAAAAGTACCCCAAAGCCACTTAAGAGAAGTACCAAACCTGTACCTAAGTCAGGCTCTTTGGCAATTAAAATAAATGGAATTAAGATATACATCGAGAGCCTCATAAACATCTTCCATCCATAACCATCTTGATGGGGTGGTTTTCGAGAGATAACATAGGCTAACATTAGTAAAACCGTTATTTTAATAAATTCCGAAGGTTGTAAAGTAATCCCAAGACCTGGAATTTCTATCCAACGTTTCGCCCCTAAAATACTCTTACCAAATAACTCAACACTAAGCAGAAGTAAGAGATTCCCCCAATAGGTAATGGGAATTAACCATTGAAACTTTCGCCAAGGAATTAAAAAAGCCATAAAGAAAACAGCTAATGAAATAGCATAATAGACCATCTGTTTCTTAAAGAGATACTCATTTATCTCATAGACCAAATAGGATGAGATTGCAAAAAGGGGTAAAAGTTGTAAGATTAAGATAAAATTTATCTGCTGTAAAATACGTCTATCAAATTGAAATGAGTTCATCTATTAATATCTTTTTTCTGAATTATACAGAGGCAATGATAAAGAGGAGGTTTAATCTTAAGCAGTAGGAAAAAAAGGAGAAAAGAATTTTAAATTTAAAAGGAGGAAGAAAATTATAAAAAATTCAACTGCTTAAGATATGAGCGAATTATAGCCCAAAGCTATAAAAAAAAACTTAAAATTATAAATATTATTTGTTTTTTATATAAAAGTTAGAAGTGTCGCTTATTTGTGGGCTTCTCTCCACCTCTTTTTTTATTACTTTTTGTATTATTACTACTCATTTCTTTTTTTCCCATCATCTTTTCAGCCAACTCTTTAGCTTTTTTCATATTTACACCCTTTTTTTGATTCTCTTTTTTTACTTTTCTATTGGTCGGTGTTTTGGAAGTAAGTAAAAAACCTTCTGTTTCAAAATGCTCTAACTTTTTATTAATTAAAATTTCTATCTCTTTTAACTGTTCTTTCTCTTTTTCACACACAAGAGAGAGGGCTACTCCCTCTTCACCTGCTCGTCCTGTTCGTCCTATTCGGTGAATATAGTCTTCATTATTTAATGGTAACTCAAAATTAATGACATGAGGTAGGTTTATAATGTCTATCCCTCGACCTGCCACATCGGTTGCCACTAGCACAGAAATATTTTTTGCTTTAAACTTTTTAAGTGCGTCCATTCTCATGCCTTGGCTTTTGTCACCGTGAATGGCAAGGGCTTTAATGTTAGTGGCTTTTAGATTTTCTACTATTTTGTCTGCTTGGAGTTTAGTGTTGCTAAAGACAAGTACTTGTTCCCATTTATTTTCACTAATTATCTTACATATCAAAGGCATCTTCTCCTCTTCATTAACATAATTGACCATCTGTTTTACTTGCTTAGTAGAGAGGTTCTCTTTGTCTATTTCAATGGTTATGGGCTTGTTTAAAAAAGATTTTGCCAAACTCATAATGGGCTTTGGAAAGGTGGCTGAGAACATGACAGAGTGTCGCTCTTTTGGTGTTTGAGCAATAATTTCGCGTATCTCATTAACAAACCCCATCTCTAGCATCTTATCTGCTTCATCTAACACTATCATCTGAAGTTCACTTAAATCTAATGTTCTGTTTTTAATATGGTCAATCACTCGCCCTGTTGTGCCTACGGCAATGTTCGCTCCTGCACGAATGGCTGAGACTTGTGAGCCTAGTTTAATTCCTCCATAAAGTGCCACAGAACTATGTGAGAAGTTTGCACCATAGGCTTCGATTTTTTGATGAATTTGAATCACCAACTCACGGGTTGGAGCTAAGATGAGTGCGTCTATCTTGTAGCGTTCATCTCCTGTTTTTTTAGCTTTATTCTCTTCTATATTTTCCAAAAGAGGCAAAACAAAAGCAGCTGTCTTTCCTGTTCCTGTTTGAGAGGTTGCCAAAACATCTTTTCTCTTTAATAGTAAGGGAATGGTTTTCTCTTGAATCTCTGTCGCTGTCACATAGTTCAGTTTATCAAGTGTTTGTAAAAGTTTAGAGCTTAAGTTTAAGTTTTTAAAAGACAAAAGGTATCCTCATCAATAAGATTTAGAATTATAACAAATATTAGGCTATAATTTCAGCAATATTTTTTAACCAAATAAAAGGATTTTGTATGGGTAGAGCGTTTGAATACCGTAAAGCAGCAAAAATGAAACGATGGGGGGCAATGTCAAGAATATTCCCAAAATTAGGAAAAGTGATTACCATGGCAGCCAAAGCAGGAAGCCCTGACCCTGACATGAACCCTAGATTGAGAACTGCCATTCTTACAGCCAAAGCTCAAAATATGCCAAAACATAACATTGAAGCAGCCATTAAAAGAGCCACAGGTAAAGACAGTGCAGATATTAAAGAGCTTCACTATGAAGCAAAAGGTCCTTACGGAACGCAGTTTATCATTGACTGTGCTACGGACAACAACACGCGAACGGTTTCTAATGTTAAAGCAGCACTTACACGTAATTCAGCTGAAATGCTAACGGCTGGTTCACTCAACTTTATGTTTACTAGAAAATCGGTCTTTA
>JALSHP010000182.1 GCA_026982175.1 Campylobacteraceae bacterium | reverse complement strand
TTGCATCTGTAAAAACTTCTCCTTTGGCAATGCTTGAGTCAAAGTTACTATTGAGCTTTAAAGCAGTATCGCCTTTTATCACTTGTGTTGTTCCACTTAAATCTAATTTTTGAAGATTTAAAGAAATTTTCTCTTGCTTAACTTTAAGTCCATCTACTTGTGTCTCAAAATCAAGTTTCTTCATGTCTCCCTTGGCTAAGAGTGTAAAAGAGGGGACTTTTTCAATGCTAAGATTTGCCTCTTCTACAAAAAAACTTTTCATCTGCTCTTTGGCATCAAATTCTGTCTTTAAATTAAACGCCAAACTATTGTTAATATCTTTATAATTAAATGCTGTATCAGCCTTAATATCAGCTCTACCAAAAGTGCTGTCAATATCACTTAAGAGAGCCACCTTCACATCCCCTTTTAAAACTTCACTCTCTCCTTCTAAGGCTAAAGATTTTAAATCTAAATCTATCTCATCTCTTCTAATTTTCAAGTTATTCACATGGGTTTTAAAATCCAAATGTTTCATGTCACCTTTGGCAAAAAGAGTCACTTTAGGTAAGAGCAAAATTTGAACTTTTTGAGCAGTTAACTGCTCTTTAATTAACGCCTCTTGAAACAATTTATCTTTAGGGTTCAATAAGATATTTAAATCAAAATTCAAACTATTATTAATGTCATTTAAGTTGACAAATGTGTCAACTTTCATTGTCAACTTTGCGACATTGGCATCAATATCTGCATTAACTTTTGTTTGAACCTCGCTACTGTTTAAATCATAATAGCCTGAAATATTTAGCACTTTTGATTGTGCCGTATAGGCTTGATATTTCAGATTAAGGGCTTTGGTATTTAAGGTATAGTTGACGCGTTGCATATCTCCTTTAGCATCAATCACAAAGCTTGGATCAGACAACAAAGTAGCATTATAATCCCTTAAAATAGGATTTAAGAACGACTGTTCACCACTCACTGTTCCTGATAACGCATACTTCTCATTCTGAATTTTAGCTTCCACATCAACTTGGGCAACATTGGAGTCTAAGAGAAGCTTTACCTCTCCTCTATGTTTACTTTTCATATCTGTCTCAAAGTTATTCACACTTATTTTTGCATGGTTAATATGATAGTTCTGATAGCTTGTATTCTCTAGTGAGAGTTGTAAATCTTTGACAATTACTTTGTCAAAAGGGAGTGTTGTGTTCTGCTCACTACTCTCTTCTTTTGTACCATTGGTATCGAGTAGCCCACTTAAAAAATTTTTATCTATTTGAGCCTTTTCTAAATGTAAATAATCCACATAAAGCACCCGTTTTTGTAACAAGTCAAAATTGACTTTGAGTGCCACATTTTTAGCTTTTACTTGGTTCTTGTAATTGACATCACTAAGCTTGAAGCCTGTTAACAATCCCCCCTCTAAATTGCCATAGTTTATCCCTTGTTTAGCTAAGGGTGCTTTGAGTAACTGCAATAAAGGAGCAGGTGAATTTAAGAGCAAAAAAAGTGCTATGAGCAGTAGTAATAGAAGTAAAACTAGCCAACGAACTAAGCTATAAATCAGATACAAAGGTCTCATTAAAATACCTGCCCAATGCCTAAGTGAAGGGCAAATCCACCTGTGGTAGGAAATCCTACATCTAAGCGTAAAGGTCCAATAATAGACAAATAACGCATCCCCGTTCCAAAAGAGAGATACCACTCACCAGAGAAGTCATTAAGCTCTTGTGAAAGTTTTGAGCCATCCATAAACCCAATGAGAGCAAAGTTCTCTGTGAGATGATAACGTGACTCTAAAGAGGCATCAATCATACTTAATCCTCCAATAGGATAGTCACCTGCTTGTTCACCCACTGCACGATATTCATACCCACGGTTGCTCATTGCCCCTCCTAAGAAGAAGTGCTTAAACGGTGGGGTCTTTTGCGAAATTGTTCCTGCTTTTATCTTTGTTGCCCAAACCATTGGTTTAAACTCCTTGATGTACCGTGCCTCTCCCATAACTTTCAAATAGTCTATCTCTGAACCCAACTGTTTCATGGCTTTTTCAACATACAAAGAGGTGTAGTAGCCATTTTTAGCATCCATTGTTGAGTCTCGACCATCTATTAAGACACGATAAAAGAGAGAGTTAATAAGATAATCTCCTGCCATAAATGTAGGACTACCTGATTCAATTTTGGAATTTTCTAACTGAAAGCCAAAATAGTGTTCTAAGCCCACAAATTTTTTGCCCAAGGTGACACGCTCTACCAAAAGCTTCTCAACATAGGCATCATAATCCCACTTACTGTAAGCAATCTCATTTAAAAAGCTAAAGTCACCCAGTAGAGGCGTTTTAATGCGTGGGTCATAAAAAGAGGTTTGTGCCACATATCCACGTTGTGCAATTTTTGCACCAATGCGAAATTCACGTAAGTTCCCAAAGAAGTTGTGGTCAATATACTCCACCCCACCTCTTGCACCATCTTGTGTATCATACCCAATACTAGAGGCAAATTCTTTGGTCTTTCCCTCCTCTAAAGCGATGTGAATAGGTGCTTTAGCCTCACTGTTATTAAAATCAGCATCCATCTGAATACTCTCAAACACCCCTAATCTATAAATATTTTCATAACTCTCTTCAAGCTTTAGCACATTATAGAGGTCTCCCTCTTCATAAACAATCTGTTCTTTAATCAAGGCATCATCAATTTTGGTGCTATTATTTAACTCGGTTATTGAGAAGTAACGTTTTTCACCTTTTTTCACCTCTATTTTAACCTCGACATTATAGAGGTCAATATCGACATAGGCTTTGGCATTCATCTCAAAAGTAGGGTAACCATGTTCTGACAAAAAAGAGGATATTTTATTTTTGGTCTCGGTAAAATCAGTGGTTCTAAAACGTTC
>JALSHP010000181.1 GCA_026982175.1 Campylobacteraceae bacterium | reverse complement strand
AGGGGTCTTTCCTGAACCGTTTGGTAAAAACATCTATTTAATTATTAATTTAAGACAAGAGCGAGAAGAGATATTGGTACAAGTGAATGAAGCAATCTATTTGAGTAGTCAATTAAAAAAGAGAAGGCTCTATATTCGTTTAATTTATGCCGATAATTTTCAGCTCATTGGTGAGTTAAGAGGCTTAGAGAGTGAAAATATTAATATTATGGTCACGTATAGAGAGGCGAATATCTCTGGAAATATTGAGTTTGACATAAGCCGATATGACATTGGGCTTTTGATGATGGACAGAGCTTGTTTTTTTGATAAAAAATTCAAAAATGAGTTGAGTAAATATAAACGTCCACTCTATCTTTTTGGTGAAAAGTCACTCTATAATATCAAACAAGCTTTGATGCTTATGGGCGAAGAGCGTACTATGGAAACAATTTCTGCTTCTATTTTTGATTTTTCAGAGAGTTTAGGCTTGGAGCTTACCTTGTGTGATTATAACCCAGAGGGAGATTTTCAAGAGAAAAGACAGACCGTTGAACATTATGAAACCCTCTCTCAACTCTATAACTTTAAAATCACCATTGAGCGAAAACAAGTGAACCCTATTTTGGAGTTGTTAAAGCATAATGACATTCTCATGGTGACGCCTTTTGTCAATGAGATTAAGAAGTTTTCGATTTTTAAACTCTTCTCAACCAATCACGATGACTATATTATGTCCATAAAGAAACATCCACAACTTTTAATTCCTGTTGGGAACTAGCTTAAGCCCTATGCTGAAGAGTTTAAGTTAAAATTCTATTATACTAAACTCACAAAATATAGGTCTTAAAACTCATGATTGTACCCATTCATTTAGAAAATACTACTACTGTAAAATATGATGTCGTTATAGATGCACTCCCCAAACTCACTTTTAATCGTAAAGTAGCAATTATAACTAACACTACAGTTGCTCCTTTACATTTAGAGACATTAAAGTCCAAAATAGATGCCGATGAACTTTTTGTGGTGACCATTGAAGATGGTGAATCGTTTAAAAACTTAGCCACCATAGAGCAGATTTTAAATGAACTTTTTGAACATAAGTTAGATAGAAAATCGCTACTCATTGCCTTGGGTGGAGGTGTTATTGGTGATATGACAGGATTTACAGCATCGCTTTATCAGCGTGGTATTGGGTTTGTACAAGTTCCCACAACCCTTTTGGCACAAGTTGATGCTTCAGTTGGAGGAAAAACAGGGGTTAATAACCCTTATGGAAAAAATCTTATTGGGGCTTTTTATCAACCTGAAGCAGTTTACATAGATACTGAATTTTTAAAAACCTTACCTTCTCGTGAATTTGCCGCAGGTATCGCTGAAATTGTGAAAATGGCGGTGATGTTTGACAAAGCCTACTTTGATTTTTTAATGGAGGCTGATTTTAGCCAAAAAGAGGTATTGGAAAAAGCGATAGAACGTTCGGTAGAACTCAAAGCAGAAGTGGTAAATTTAGATGAAAAAGAGTCTGGCATAAGAGCAGTACTTAATTATGGGCATACCTTTGGACATGTCATTGAAAACGAAACAAAATATACCCAATATGTGCATGGTGAAGCGGTTGCTATTGGTATAATGATGGCAAATGCCTTGGCAGTTGAGTTGGGTATGATGCATCAAGAGGAGATGGATTTGGTAGAGCAATTTTTAATTAAACACAATCTACCAACGACTTATGAGATTAAAGACGTGGATGCCTTTTATGATAAATTCTTTTTGGATAAAAAAGCTGCTAATAATAAGTTGAAATTTATTTTACCTCAAAATATTGGTGGACATGAGATGCGAGATGATATTTCCGAATCAACGTTAAAAAAAGTTTTAAAAGCATTTTAACATGAAGCGAATTTTATTTTTAATTTTTTTACTCTTAAGTTTAAGTGTTGCAGATGAGAATCTAGCAACAGTTGATAAAAATATTAGTGGTGCCAGTAGTCCCAATGACTTAAATAGTCTCCTCGTTGAGATGAAAATGGCGGAACAAATTTTAAAAGAGAAAGAATTAAAAGAAGCAGCACGAAAAAAAGAAGAGGCGGTACAAAAAGCCAGAGCTTTGGCTGAAAAAAAGCGACAAGAAGCACAGCGACGAGCAGAGGAGCGTCGACGATTAGCACTTCGTATAGCTGAATTGGATGAACATCAAAAAGCAATAGATGATGAGTTGGCTACGGATAATATGTGGGTGAGTGAATATTTACCCTATGAGAGTTATCAAGATTTTAACATGAAGTTGGAGAAGTTAGCCAAAGAAGTTAAGTATTATCATGACAAAAAAAATCTCTCTAAATCGGAAGAGTCAGCACTCAAAAAGTTGGAAGAAGAATATAAGATTGTTTCAGGAAAAATCAGTCAATTAAGTGAGTATAAAACTAACCCTTTTGAAGAGTTAATTAAGCCAATTAAATTGGAAGAAGAGCCTGTTATTAGTAATCCCTTAGATATTATTACGGCGATGTCCTATCAGAAGCATCTCAAAGGAATAGAAGCAGAAAATGAGGGAAAATACACAGCATTAAGTGAAGCAGTTGTTAAGATTCGAAAAAGTAAGCGTATTTTACAAGAGTTAGCACTTTTAAGTGACAATAAGAAGTATGTTGAAGCATTAAGACGTACCAAAAAAAAGCTCAAAGATTTTGAACTAGCACAAGAGGTTTTTGAAACTTATGTAAAGACTTTTTCTCAAAAAGTATCTCAAATTAATATCAATCTTGATAAAGGGATTGAAGAGGAGATTAAACGCTCTATAGTAACAGGAGTGATTATACTTATTCTCTTGTTGGTTTTTTTAATGGTGAAGTATTTAGTCCGTAAATATATGTCCGACAATGACCTTTTTTATGGTATTAACAAAGTGATTAACTT
>JALSHP010000180.1 GCA_026982175.1 Campylobacteraceae bacterium | reverse complement strand
ATCGTCCCATGCTTTAAATTCACCATTCATCCAAATATATTTTGCTGCATCCATCTGTGCGTACTCCGTGTGAAACCTATGGTAGTCATAGGCTTAAAAATTAATGAAACATTTTATCCAAACTCCTGTTAATATCTCTTTGTTATGCTAAAATGCTCTTATGATAAAAAGGAATTATAAATGAAGCTTTTATTAAAATATTTTATTTGGTTATTAAGTCTTACTTCTCTTGTGCTTTATTATCTTCTTGGAACGACTTTAGGGCATGTCTCTATTGCTAGTCTCTCTCAAAATTATGTGAACCAAAAGTTTGGAAAGCAACTTAAGGTACTCTCTTTAAACATTGAAAAATATCCTTATATTGTGGCTACTTTAAAAGTAAATGAGACCGCACTTCTCTTTGTAAAGGGTGAAGTAGAGCGTGATAATATCAACTTAAATTATCATTTAAAAGGAGAGAGTTTTCATTGGAATAATTATCATATTTTACAAGCTGTTAATCTAAAAGGGAAGATGAACGGAACGCTTAAAGAGCTATTTATTACAGGTAAGGGTGAGATTTTTGATGGGAAGACGAACTACTCCTTTTTAAAGGAAGGAAAGCGTTTTGATGCTTTAAAAGTGACACTAAATGATGTACGTGCCGAACCTCTATTAAAAATTTTAAACTATGATTTTAAGCTTAAGGGTAAAGTTAATGCCAAGATGAACTTTGAATACTTTATGCCATTTAGAAAAAAGGGAGTGCTTGAGTTGAGCATGAAAGATGCCATTGTTCCGAACTATTTTCCTAAAATGCCCATTGCTTTAAATGCTAAAATAGCCTACCGAGACTTATTTCGTCAATTTTCTCTTGATGCCATGAGCAAAGAGGGGGAGGTGCATCTTGTAGAGGGAAAATATAATAAATCTGCGGCACTCTTAACGGCAAATTACCATTTACAGTTGAAAGAACTCGCCCATTTTAAAAGGTTTTTTAAACAGAACTTTTATGGTCCATTTGAGACTAGAGGAACGCTTAAGTATGACAAAGGTAAACCTCTTATTAAGGGAGAGACCAAGAGCTATGAGGGGGTGATTGAGTATCTTTATAAGAATAAAGAGTTAACCGCAGAGTTAAAAGGGGTGTCACTTGAAAAACTGTTGCGACAAGTATCGTTTCCTGCTTTGCTCTCAGCACAGCTTTATGGTTCGGTCTCTTATGGCAAAGATAAGATTCTCTTAATCAATACCAAGCTTAGAGAGGCACGTTTTAGACGTACCAATATGACGGATGTTTTAAAGAATTTAACAGGCATTGATATTGTCGAAGATATTTATGACAAAAGTCTCTTTGCCGCGGCTTATGAAAATTCTATTTTAACTTCTATGTTACACATTGACAATGGGGTGAACCATCTCTATTTGAACAATACACGTATGAACGCTAAAACCAATGAGGTAACAGGTGAGTTTGATGTTTTTATTGATAGACAAGAGTTTTTAGGTGATATTTATGGCACACTAGATGACCCTAAAGTTAACTTAGATATGTCTAAATTGATTAAGTATCAGATTAATAAAAAAATCAACAATTTTTTTGGACGGGGAAAAGCACTCAATAAAAAAAACACCAAAGAGAAGTTAAAAGAGATTAAATCAAAAACAGGTTCATTTTTGGAGAAAATGTTTTAAAAAAGTCACAATTGCCACAATCAATCCACAAAGAAGTTCTAAACTGTTAACTCAACAATAAAATAAAATATTAAAGGACAATTATGAATACTTTTTTAAAATTAATCACGCTTGGTACAGTGTTAGTTAGCACCTCATGGGGAGCTTCTATTGCGGTCTGTAAAGGGTGTCATGGACAAGAGTGGGAAAAGAGTGCAATGGATAAATCTAAAGTTCTTAAAGATATGAGTAAAGCAGAGATTGTAGAAGCACTCAAAGGGTATAAAGATGGCTCTTATGGAGGGACAATGAAAGGGCTGATGGTTGACCAAGTCAAAGATTTATCAGAGGAGGAGATGGAGGAATTGGCATTAAAAATTAAACAATAAATAGGATTTACTTTTTAATTTTGTTATAATAGACTTCTTGCAAAACTCAATAAATAATATGCTCAATTGATGAGTTTTGTAAGAAGTCTAATCAAATAATTTAATACAGTAGGAATGCTTATGTTTGGAATATTTAATAGTCGTCAACAAATTAATGATGCACAGATGTTTATGGGTTCAGAAGAGGAGAGTAAAGAGGTGATGACCGAGCGTCAAAGTCCTTACACTCATGAGGTAGTGAGTCGTGCCCCTTTATGTAATGCAGAAGATACCAAACGTGCTTTAAAAATCGCCAAAGAAGCGAGTCATGCAACTAAAAAATCTCCACTTCATCAACGTGTAGCATGGTTAGAAGATGTTGCCAATATGTTAGAGACACATCGTGAAGATATGGCGTTGACCATTGTGGATGAGGTGGCTAAACCATTGGCTTTTGCAAGAGTGGAAGTTGACCGATGTATTGAGACCATTAGGCTAACCGCTAAAGAGTTGGTGGCACTTCATGGTGAGACCATTCCTACCGACATTGCTCCTAGTGGTAAGAAAACCATTGCCTATTTTACACGTGTACCTGTTGGGGTTGTTGCGTGTATTACCCCGTTTAATTTTCCTCTAAATTTAGTGGCACATAAGATTGCTCCTGCACTTGGTGCAGGAAATGCTGTGGTCTTAAAGCCCACACCTGAAGCCCCACTTACGGCGTATAAATTAGCCAAACTCTTTAACGCTTCTGAATTTGCCATTAAAGATGCTCTATCTGTCGTCTATGGCGATGTGGAAGTAGGGAGTACCTTGGTAAAGAGTGACATTCCAAGAGTTCTCTCTTTTACAGGTTCGGTGCCTGTGGGCAACATCATTACCCAACAAGCAGGG
>JALSHP010000179.1 GCA_026982175.1 Campylobacteraceae bacterium | reverse complement strand
CCCAGGAGGCAAAAACAACAAACGTCCCGACCGTGCTACTTTGGTCTATTGTAACCTTATTCGGCAACATTTTAAAAATACTGTTCCTTTAGTTTTAGGAGGGATTGAGGCTAGTTTACGGCGTGTGACGCATTATGATTTTTGGACAAACAAACTCAAAAAACCCATCTTGTTTGATGCAAAGGCTGATGCTCTCATTTACGGTATGGGCGAACATGCCATTCGTGAACTTACCGATGCGATGCACCGTGGTGAAGATTGGCGAAAAGTGCGTGGGGTCTGTTACATCAGTAAAGAGCCTGTACCAGAGTATCATCAAATGCCCTCACATCAGGAGTGTTTAGATGACAAAGAGAAATACATTGACCTTTTTGATTTGTTCTATGACAACAACGACCCCAAAGGGGCAAAAGGACTTTGTGAAAAAGTAGATACACGTTACTCCATTCAAAATCCTCCCTCTCCTTACCTAAGTGAAGAAGAGATGGATGCTTCTTCTGCCTTACCTTTTACACGTGAGCTTCACCCCTATCACCGTCCAGAGGGAAAAGTGAAATGTTTGGAGACCATTAAGTTCTCCATTATGACCCATCAAGGGTGTTGGGGTGAGTGTAACTTTTGTGCCATTGGCGTTCACCAAGGGCGAACCATACGGACACGAAGTGAAAAATCCATTGTGGCTGAAGCAACACAATTTACCCAATACAAAGATTTCAAAGGCATCATCTCCGACCTTGGAGGACCTACGGCAAATATGTATGGATATGAGTGTTCTAAAAAAGAGGACTTTGGAACCTGTGATCACCAACGATGTGTGGACTCCAAACACCTTTGTGGCTCAATGAAACCAGACCATAGCCGTGTGATTAACCTTATGAAAGAGGTACGTGCCATTCCTGGCATTCGTAAAGCATTTGTGGCTTCTGGGATTCGTTATGACCTCATCAACCGTGATAAGCGTCAAGGGTACAGCTACCTAAAAGAGTTGGTAAAACACCACATCTCTGGACAGATGAAAGTAGCCCCTGAACATACCCAACCACATGTTCTTGACCTCATGGGAAAACCAGGAAAAAACACGCTCATTGAGTTTAAACAACTCTTTGATAAGCTCAACAAAGACATGGGTAAGAAGCAGTTTTTAACCTACTATCTCATTGCTGCCCACCCAGGGTGTACAGACGATGACATGCATGAACTTAAACGTTTTACCACTAAAGAGCTAAAGATAAACCCTGAACAAGCACAAGTATTTATTCCGACCCCTGGGACATATTCGGCTGTTATCTACTATACTGAAATGGATCCTGTGACACGAAAAAAAGTATTTGTAGAAAAAGACATTAAACGTAAAGAGAAGCAAAAAGCGATTATTCAAGAAGCGATTAAACATAAAGGGTATACAAGTAGTTTTGCCAGTTGATATTTTCAACTGACAAATTTTAATTTTTTAAAAGAGCTTTTTATTTGGCATCAATAATTTTATCTGCCTCTTTAAAGACTTTATCTATTTTATCACGAATCCACTTTTTATCCATCCACTCTTCAGGACGTACTTCAACCCCTTGAACTAAAACACCAAAGTGTAAATGGTCACCCAATGCCAATCCAGATTTTCCTGTTTGTGCAATGGTAAAGTCAGCCCCAATCTCATCACCTTTTTGTACTAAAATATTTGAACAGTGACCATAAAGTGTATAGAGTCCTAAACCATGGTCAATCATTGGCATGTTTCCATAAATTCCATTGTACTCATCGTAAACTACTGTACCTGCATTAGAAGAGACAACTTTCGCCATTCTAGTACTTGCCATGTCTAATCCAACATGATACGATTGAGAGACTTCATTGTCTCTATCTTTATAATAGTAGTGTCGTTCATCACCAAAAGAGGCAACTTTAGCTGCATTTTTTAGAGGATAAAACTTTTTTACTTTCCATTTTTCAAGCATCTCATCGGAAACTTTACTAGAGAGTTCATGAATAACAACCTCATTTTCCAAACGCATTACTTCATTGATGGTTTTCAACTTCTCTAATCTACCCTCTATAATCGAATATTTTGGTTCGGTATCAATTAAATCAGAAATTTTTCCATCAATAAATTTATCTTTGGCTTGAATCCAAGAGGTTTTATAGTTTTTAGACAAGAGATAAAGAGGAATGTTTGTAATACGTTTGTTTCCTGCCATATCTTCAGCCCTAATATTCGCTACAAAGTTCTCTTTATTAAAAGGCCAAGCAATTAGGGTGGCATAGTATCCCTCTTTTTTGTAGGGTTGTGCTTTAAAAGTTCGCCCCCCTGCTTCTACCACAAAACTTTTGAGTGCCGTGTCTTTTACTTGAAAAACGACTAATGCTGAACCACCTTTAGTGATTGAGTAGGAGTTAGATAAGATATTAACATCTGGACGTTTGTAATCGACAGTCACATTAATCTTTTTGACAACTTTATTGCCTTGAAAGAAATTCCAATTACTCTTGTCCGTTGCCATAAAAGTAATTTGCAATTTAGTAGCACGCGGGTCTAAAAGAACTCCGTTAACTGCTTTTTTAGGATATTTAATCTCTACTACTTTCTCATGCACCATATCAAGAAACATCTCATTGGCTACTGTAATCTCATTTTTATCATCTCTGATTTTAATGGTATAAGATTTTAATCCACTCACATCTGAAAGCTTTATCTTCAGTGGGTCTTTTCGATTCCAATAGATAGAGTTTGCACTCTCAATCACAGGGGCATTACGTTCAAAACTTTTAGAAGTATAAATAAATGCTCCTGCTCCTATTAACGCGATTAAAACAACTATCCACAATGAACTTGAACTTTGACTTCTTCCATATCCTCTACCATATCCTCTTCTACGACCCATTTACTAATCCTCTTTTTTTAATTTCTTTTTTAATTTTTTCTAACAATAA
>JALSHP010000178.1 GCA_026982175.1 Campylobacteraceae bacterium | reverse complement strand
CTCAACGCACCAAAGAGCTAAATGAGATTATTAGAATGTTTAAGCATTTTGATATTTTGCTAGTGGAGGGCTTAAAAACCCTTCCCTTACCTCGTATTGCTATTTTTAGAAATAAAATTGAAGAGAGCTATTTAAATTATTCTGAAGCCATAGCCATTGACCAAAGTATTAACATTAATGACTATAATATTCCTAAACATATAGATATTTTAGATTTAAACAACACCACCCAAATTATTGAGTGGATAGACCAACATGCCAAACAAGTATAATAAGGATTAAAATGAACGACATAATTGAAACCATTAAACAAGTTGCCTTTGAGATTGACAATGCCATTAAAACAGCCGACTTAGGGTACTCTGATTCTGAAAACTCTTCAGGAGAAGACCAACTAAAACTTGACGTACAATCTGACCTTATCATTGAAAAAGCATTTGCCACAGTTAGTTCAGTTAAAGATTTAGTAAGTGAAGAGAAAGAGGGCGTGTTATCACTCAATCCTAATGGGAAATACACCATCTGTTACGACCCTTTAGATGGTTCTAGCTTAGTTGATGTAAATCTCTCTGTGGGTTCTATCTTTGGTATCTATGAGGGTGAACTCAAAGGTGAAAATCTTGTAGCGTCTGCCTATGTAGTCTATGGACCTAGAATTGAGTTGGTTATTGCCGACAAAAATTCTGCCCCTAAACTCTACCGTGTTGTGGGCGATGCGTTTAAATACATTTCAGAGATTAAAATGGACGAAAAAGGTAAACTCAACGCCAGTGGGGGAACACAACAAAACTGGTGTGACTACCATAAAACATTCATAGATGACCTTTTTCAAGAGGGTTATCGTCTGCGTTACTCGGGAGGCATGGTGCCTGACCTACACCAAATTATGCTCAAAGGAGGAGGACTCTTCTCTTACCCAGGAACCAGCGATAAACCAAACGGAAAACTAAGACAACTTTTTGAAGTGATTCCTTTTGCACTGATGTATGAACAAGCAGGAGGCGAAGCCATTAACCACAAAGGGCTAAGACTTTTAGAGCTTGTACCAAGCCACCCTCACGACACAAGCCCTTGTTTCTTTGGTTCACACTATGAAATCAACGCTTTACGAAAAGCTTATGGTATGTCATAATGAAAGAAAAAGTTTTAGATGAGTGGGAATTAGAACTCAAAAAACAGAAAAAAATTCTTGAAGCCCATCTAAAAGAGTTGGGCATCACTTCAGAGATGGACTGCCCCGACTTTCCTCATTGTAAAATACAAGAGAAGTATGTCGAGGCCGTTTACAACAGCATGAGCAAAGGTGCTGGTGGAGGGTTTGAGTTTTAAGACTCACCCTTTTTCTATTATAGATTTTTTAGCCATTAAAATAAGTTTATTAACCTCTGTTTCATAAACTTTAGCCAATGCTTCATCAGTCGATTCAAAACGCGTTACGAGTACAGGCGTAGTGTTACTTGCACGAACCAAGCCCCAACCATGTTCAAAGTTAATTCTAACCCCATCAACATCAATAATATTTTTAATCTTTGGAAAATCAGCAGGTGGATTTTGAAGTAAATTTTTCACTTCATCTATAATCTTAAACTTTTCATTTTCACTTGTTTTAACTTTTAGTTCTTCAGTTGAAAATACTTTAGGTAGAGCCTCTATCTGTGCATCTAAATCAATGCCATCTTGAAGAAGTTCTAACATTCTAAGGGTGGCATAAATGGCATCATCATAGCCAAAATAACGGTGCTTAAAGAAGATGTGTCCACTCACTTCACACGCTAACTCTGCTCCTGTTTCTCTCATTTTAACTTTCAAGTTAGAGTGACCTGTTTTGTACATAATAGCCGTAGCTCCACGTCGTTCAAGTTCATCATACATCACTTGCGAACATTTAACCTCGCCAATGACGGTTGGCTTATCCATTTTAAGTGCATAAAGTAGTGCCATTTGGTCACCTTTTATGTTGTATTTATGCGTAAGAACAGCAATTCTATCGGCATCACCATCATAAGCAAAAGCAATGTCACCTTTTTCTTGAAGAAGCTTTTTAACATCGACTAAATTCTCTTCTACCGATGGGTCTGGGTGGTGGTTAGGAAATGTTCCATCTGGCTCCATGTAAATTCCTGTGTAGTTCAGCTCTAAAGCATTAAATATATCAGAAATTACCGTGTCAGCCACCCCATTACCACAGTCAAGTACAATCTTGGTATCCATCGCTTTTAGGTGTGCAAAGTTTTCTATCATATAGTTAATATAAGGGGTTTTTACATCTATTTGGGTGGAGGTGGTATTCTCTTCTATTATCATCTCTTGATTGGCAATAATCTCATCACCCAAAGCATAAATCTGTTCTCCAAAAAAAGGAGCTTTATCTACGGTAATTTTAAATCCATTGTATTCACTTGGATTGTGTGAACCTGTAATCATAATAGATGCATCCGTCTCAATGCCATCGTGTGAAATGTAGTTAGCAAAATAGTTTACAGGCGTGGCAACCAATCCCATGTCTAAAACTTTACAACCAGCTGCATTTAAACCAGAAGTCAAATAATCACGCAATATAGGAGAGTGAGAACGAGCATCAAATCCAATGGCAACGACTTTTTCTCCTTTAATTTTTTGACCTAAAAAATAACCAATAAGTTTTACAGTTTTTTCATTGAGTTCTTTTTCAAAAATGCCTCGTATATCATACTCTCTAAATATTGTTTTCATTTATTATTTACCTTTATAAAATTTAAAGAGTAATTTTAACATAAACTTAGAACTTTAATATCCATTAATAGAATAAGTCACATAAAAAACAATACGTGTTGTCGTTGTCGGATAAGGATAATCCATATATGCTACCCGAATTAACGACAGAGTATTTTCATCTAATGCCCTATAACCGATGCGTGTTTTTAAGCGTAAATCAGAGATGTTACCATTGGGGTGAAG
>JALSHP010000177.1 GCA_026982175.1 Campylobacteraceae bacterium | reverse complement strand
AGGTAAAGCCCTGCAATCACAGCATTTTGTTCTCTCCCCTCTTGAGCAACATAGGCTTTTTGGTAGAGCCGTATGGCAAGGTCATCAGGATGTTCAGGGGAATTTAAAGGCATAAATGTCACTTCACTTGGTTCAATGCTTATGCCATCAACCTCTACTACCTCCAATACCCCCAACGGTGGCTTGGTAGCAATTAGCTCCCAATCTTCAATTGGAGGAGCATAGGCTACTACTTCATGAGCATGGGTAAAATAGTGTTTTACCCCTTGTGGGGTCACCACTAACACTTTAGGGCTTTGTATAACATCAAGCTCCACCGACAAACCCAAAGAGAGTTGCTTTATACGTTCATTCACCGAAGCAATTAACGCATCATAGGGTTCATCTTTTTGTCTCTCAAACCAATTCCAAAAGGCTACTATCTGCTCTTTTTCCATCTTCAACCCTCTTTTTTCATCTTAAGATTTTTTTGAGCCATTATATCAAAGATGACCATAACATCAAATCAATTCCCTTTTTCTCTTGATGCAAAAACCTCAAATCTAAATCAATATCATAATGTGAGCTATGAGAAGAGAGTTTAGGTGTCTGATACTGCAAGAGCCAATCAATTTCATCTTTTAAAGCATTTAGCATCCCCTCTCCCCCCTCAACTAAAATAAATGAGGATTTAGAGAAATCCAATTTATCTAAAATTTGAACTTCTCTATTGGGAACAGTAAAAAGAGGAATGCTTCTGTCAAGATTATCTTCTTTAGAGTAGATGATTATATCGGGTGCTGTATCTTGTGTAAAACGACAATCTAAAGTGGGTCTATCAACTCTTACAGTATTTCCTCCAATTATCATTTTGCTACAAACAGCACGGAGTTGATGCACATGGGTGAGTGACTCTTTAGAACTCAAATACCCACCTCCTATCTTTCCATTAGAGGTTTGAGCTATCTTAAAAAGAACAAAAGCTCTCTTTTGCCAAATTAGAAACGGCTCTAAAAGTTCTAATGCCTCTTTTTGACAAACCCCTACTGTAAGCTCTAAATCTTGCTCTTTTAGTAGATTAATGCCCCCATCATGCCCCTCTATTGGATCAAGTGTAGCAATAACAACTTTTTTAGGCTTTAAGTGAGAGAGTAAAGAGGCACAAGAGGGTGTTTTACCTACATGAGAACAAGGTTCAAGCGTTACATAAACCACACACTCACTAAAAAAATTCTTTTCTAAACGCAATAAAAAAGTATGTGCCTTTTGAGCATCAAACCTATCAAAATCTATTTTAGTTTGACTCATATTTTCATAAGCCGATAAAAATGCCAATACCTCTGCATGAGATGTTCCTGCTTTTTGATGTGCTTCAAGAGCAACCATCTCATCTCTGTAAAGAATTAAACACCCTACTGCTGGGTTTGGATAGGTTCGTAGTTGGTATTGCCACGCTTTTTTTAGGGCTTGGTGCATGTAGATTTCATTACTTGTCATAAATTACCTTCTATTTTTTATATTAACGAGGCTAAAGCCATCGGTTCCGAATTTTTCGAACTTTAAAAAAGTAGCCATCTTTCGGAAACGGAGGCTTCAGCCCCGAATGTGCAATTCATTTTTTCGGAATCGGCGTGTTTACATCCGAACTATTTATTAATAAAATCACGCATAGAGACCATAAAACCTCTCATCAGCATCACTTAAATTAGCTTTAACAGCATTGTACTTAATATACTCATAAGCAATCCAAAAATGTTCCTCATTTCGTATCGCTCTATCATAATAGTCTCTACTCCAAACAGTACCTTTTCTTCCCAATATCTTGTTCACAATATGACCTGCTCCACCTTTTAAAACACGCAGAACATTCGTCATATTATCATTCTGTTTCAATAAAACATGAATGTGATTCGGCATCATACACAAAGCTTCTATCTCAAAAACATTTTTATCATAGTTTAGATAATAGTCTCGAATCTTCTCCAACACCTCCCCATAAAGCAATGCTCCATTTTCTGATTGGTCTAAGTATTTATCTATTTTGTACTGTTTTATTTTTTCTAGTTCATTACTGTTGTAGAGTTTTTTTAAGTAGCTATCCAAGCTATCTTTCGTTCTAAATGTAATGAATTGGTAGTGACCTATTAAATTAGTATGAGGAAGATGCTTATAATTTTTTTCTTTTATCATATTCTTTTCTTTTTTAAATTGGCATACTAGGCTTCAGTCCCGAACAAAACGAGGCTAAAGCCATCGGTTCCCAATATGCAATCTTCACTTTCGGAATCAGCGTGTTTATACCCGAACCTCTCGAAACCGACGACCTTAGCCTCGTTAACATTTCTTCGGGGCTGAAGCCTCCGATTCCAAGTATGCAATCTTTATTTAAATAGTTGGCTTTTTCTTTATAAAAAGTAAGAAAAAATCAAAAATCTACTGTCCGTCTCTAACGCAACGAACATAAAAGTTAGTGTCCTTATAGTTCCCATTCACAAGGCCATAGTGGAAGTCCACAAACCACGCAACGTCCTCACCGCCCACAATGCTAGTAGACGACCAATAGTCGCTAGTGCGAAAACCCTTTTCTTTAAAACAAGATTGATAAGAACGATTATCTACATTATTATCATAGTCATAAATTTTTCCACCACAATCTGTTACAACTTTTCTTAACACATCTATACTTGCTAAACTCCCTCCACTAGCTGAACAAATATTTTTTGCATTTTCCCAAGAAGCACTACAACCATCACTATCTACTTTTCCACCATTATTTTTACAGGTGCTATTTGATGGTGTTATCCATTTTGAGCTTGAAGAACTTCTTTCAAGCTCTTCTTCTCCCTCAACGGAAAATGAAACTTTAAATCGACTTCCTTTCTCAACCACAATACGCACTCTATTTTTTGTAACTGTAATTTCTGTTCTGCCTTCACTGACAAGCTTTAGTTTTTTCTT
>JALSHP010000176.1 GCA_026982175.1 Campylobacteraceae bacterium | reverse complement strand
CATACCATAGTCTAACCAAGATTTAATGCTTTGTAATGCTCCAATGAGCTTTTTGTTACCACAGACAAAACCAACACGCCAACCTGCCATGTTGTAAGATTTGGACATCGTATAGGCTTCAACTGCCACATCTTTTGCCCCTTCTACTTCTAAAATAGAAGGTGTTTTATATCCATCAAAAGTGATATCAGCATAAGCAATGTCTGAAATGATGTAAAAACGTTTTTCTCGTGCTAATGCCACAATTTTTTCATAAAACTCTGGTGTAACCGTAGCCGTAGTAGGGTTATGCGGAAAATTTAAAACCAAAAATTTTGCCTTAGGCAAAGAGTTATCAAGGGCATTATTTAAGTCACTAAAAAACTGCTCTTCATCCACTTCAAAATTCTCTTCATCAAACTTAAGCTCCATCTTCTCAACATTCGCTCCTGCTAAAATAAATGCTTGAGAATGAATTGGATAAGTTGGATCAGGAACAATGGCAACATCCCCTGGGTTGGTAATGGCTTGAACCAAATGGACATAGCCCTCTTTACTTCCCATGGTTGCTACCACTTCAGTGTTGGGGTCAAGCTCAACATTGTACTTTCTTTTGTACCAATTGGTCATGGCAAGACGCAGTTTATAGATACCTTTACTCGCACTGTATCCATGTGTTTTATCACGTTGGGCAGTTTCACAGAGTTTGTCGATAATAGGTTGAGGAGTTCTCGCATCTGGATTTCCCATAGAAAAATCTATAATATCTTCACCATTACGTCTTGCTGCCATTTTCAAATCATTTATCTCAGCAAAAATATATTTTGGTAGTCTATTTATCTTTTCAAATTGAATTTCATCAAACATTACTTATCCTCATTTATTATCATTTAGAAGTTACCAACCTCTGTTTCCATTAAGTTCTCTAAACTCACGTTTACTTATCTCTTTTAACTCTCTACTATCAATGTAAAAATAGTGTTTCTTGTTGTCGGCTACTTCCAAAGTTCTATCGTTAGCAACAATATCTAAAAAACCATGCCCTGTTACTAATAACCATCGACCATCAGCAATGTTAAAAGGAGTTGAACTTTTTTTCATAAACTCTCTACGTTTTTTGTTCTCTAAGTTAATGAAGCCAAACCATAACATCCCGCGTGTAGGAGTAATGTTTACTGTTGTTACAGGGGCTACTTCACTACGAACTTCAGGCTCTTGAGGGGTAGCCAAAGTAGCATCTTCATTTTTCGCTAAAAACTCTTTACTCACCTCTTTTACTGCTTCCACAACCGATTGGTTTTGTTCTTTTTTTGAGACATGTAGCATGGCTTGAACAGCTTTTATATCTTTGGCATTAGTACTGTTTTTATCGTTTAAAGCAATATTTTTTTCTTTTGGTGCAACAGGAGTCTCAATTGTGATAGACTCCTTATTGGGCTTTCCCACAACAACCTTATTGGCATTTTCATTACTAATATTATTTTCTAAAGCTTTTTTATCATCAAAAAAATCTTCTTTATCCTCAACTTGTTCTATGAGAGAATTTAATTTACCTGTATTGTAAAGATAAAAACCTCCTGCAAAGATGGATAAAATAATAAAAAGTTTAAAAAATGAAAAACCACCCTCTACTGAATCAATCGCAACCATTACCACTTTATCATCTTTAGGAATATTGTCTTCATAGTACGTTTTAATCTTCTCTCTAAGTTCAGAGACATCAACATCTTTATATTCACGCTCAAAAATCAATAGAAAACCTAATGCCCTTACTCTGTTAAGTTTTTCAAAATTCTCCTCAACTAAGTACTCTAAATTAACAATTGAGATATTTGTTTTTGAAGAGATACTCTCCATGCCATCTTTTTCTATAAGTTCGTTAATTAACATTTCTCATCCTATGAATTAATATTGATGCGGCGGCACTAACATTGAGAGAGTCAAACTCATGCTTCATCTCAATGGATACAAGTTCATCTATTTTTGATTTTGCTTTTTTAGAAAGCCCCTCACCTTCAGAGCCTAAAACCAGTACCCTTTTTGTATCAAACTGACATTTATCAAGCTGTTCACCCTCCATCGAAGCACCATACACTTTAAAATCAACCTGTTTAAGTTCATTTAAAACATCTAAAATATTAGGGACAATCATAAAAGGCATATCGAGCAAGGTTCCTGAACTGGTACGAACAATGGCTGGAATATGTAAATTTTTTACCCCTGTTGCAATAACACCATCAACCCCTAATGCATAGGCTGAACGTACAATCGCTCCAATGTTACCTGTATCGGTTAATGCATCGAGAACTAAGATGAAATGCTCTTGTTTTAAAGACTTTAAATTGCTATGTTCTAGTGCTTCCATCTCAAGTAAAATACCTTGATGATTCCCACCTTTAGCCATTTTTTGTGCCCATCTCTCTTCTAAAAATTTAATTTTATCGCGATTGGCTTCAAAAAGTTTTTGTGGTAAAATCCCTTTTTTTGCTATGTATACTGTTTTAATATTGGCTGAATGCTTTTGTAAGGCATGTAAACAGACCTGTTTTCCATAAATAATCATGAAAAGATTTTACCCTTTTTTTGCTGTATTTCCATTACGTTAACTTATTTATTGGGCAATAAGTTCGTTATACCACTCTTTTACAGACTTATTAGTTAATTTAGCAAGTAACTTTGCTTTAACCTTAGGTTGCAACTCAAAAGCTAAAATATCATCTACATATAAGGCTTTGGCTTCCTCTTCTTTGGCTTTAATCACCACGACCCACTCGCCTTTAGGATTAATCGTGCCATTTTCAAACGCTTCCAAAATCTCTTTGGCTGAACCTCTATAATAGTTCTGAAACTTTTTAGTAAGTTCTTTGGCAAAAAACACCTCTCTTTGGGCATCAATATGGACGATTTCACCAATCAGTTTTTCTATACGATGAGGAGCTTCATAAAAAACGGTATTGTT
>JALSHP010000175.1 GCA_026982175.1 Campylobacteraceae bacterium | reverse complement strand
TCGAATTTACCCTGCGATTGATGTGACCAAGTCTGGAACACGTAAAGAAGAACTCATGGTAGATGAGGAAGACCTTCGTAAAGTGTGGGCAATGCGTAATGCGATGCAAAATATGGAAGATGTTGAGGGATTAAAGTTCCTCTTCTCTAAAATGAACAAAACTAAGAACAACGCTGAATTCTTAGCGATGATGAATGAATAATATTTAAATTATAAAATGAAAATAGGAGTATTTGATTCAGGAGCAGGGGGCTTATCTGTGGTCAAATCACTTCTTTCCTCCAATCTCTTTGAAGAGATTATCTACTATGGGGACACCGCGCGTGTTCCCTATGGTCCTAAAGATAAAAATACCATTATTCGTTACTCCCTTGAAGCCTTAGAGTTTTTTAATAACTTCGACATTGATTTACTGATTACAGCGTGTAATACAGTCTCTGCTTATGCCCTAGATGAGATGAATGCTCAAAGTGCTTATCCTGTTGTAGGCGTGATTGAAGCAGGGGTTTTAGCCCTTGAAAATTCTGCTTTAGCCAAAGAAGACAATATTTTGATTATGGCAACACGAGCGACCATTAACTCTAGTCGTTATGCCTTAGCCCTTAACAAGTTGGGACATCATAATACTACTTCACTTCAAACAGGGCTTTTTGTACCTTTGGTAGAAGAGGGTATATTTAAGGGTAAACTATTAGAGGCTACAATGCAACATTATTTTTCAAACATAGAAGTACCTAAAGCAATTATTTTGGGCTGTACCCATTTTCCTCTTATTGGTGATGAGATAAAACGTTATTTTAACAATACACCTCTTTTAATTCATTCAGGTGAAGCCATTGTTGAGTATTTAGAGGCAAGATATGCTTTAGTGCAAAAAGAAGAAGAGGCGAACTTGAAGATTTTTGCTTCTGATAATGTTGCAGGTTTAAGAAAGATTGCAGATAAATGGTTAGCTTAAGTAAAAATCTAAAAAAGATTTTTACTCATTCCTAAGAACATTTAAAGGGTCAGTAGAAGAGGCTTTTTTAGCAGGGTAGATGGAAGAGGCTAACACTATGATAATCGCCCCAATAATAATTAATATAAAATCGAGTAGGGTTAAGTCAATAGGAAGTTTGGAAAAGCCATAAACATCAGCAGAGAGATGGATTATGTCAAAGGTAGTTAAAACCCACATCCCAATAAGCCCTAAAATTGTTCCTGCGACAATTCCACCAAGACCAATAATTGCTCCTAGTTTAAAGAATATACTTTTTATTTCAGTACTTGTTGCTCCCAATGTTTTCATGAGCGCAATCTCTGCACGACGGCTCATGACCGTCATAAGTAGAGATGAGATGATGTTGAGTGCAGCGACTAAAATAATGAGTAATAAAACTAAAAAGAGGGCTTCTTTCTCCATCTCCATGGCGGCAAAAAATGAGCTGTTTTGCTCCCACCAACCTTGAACACGTACGCCATTGGCTAAACCAATCTCTTTTAAATAGTTGTTAATAAGTTTTAAATCATGCATTGCATTGGCTGAATAGATATGAATGCCATCGTAAATCCCTTTTTTACGTTTTAGCACTTTTTGAAAAGCTTCATGGGTAGTGTAGATGATGGCTTTGTCATAGGTATTGAGTCCAGAACTAAAGGTGGCATCAATGGTGAAACGTTTTTGAACAGGCATTGAACCAAAGCCAATGGCTTGTTGTTCAGAAAAATAGAGGGTAAGTTTTTGACCTTTTTTTACGCCCATCTCAGTCGCTAAGCTTTCTCCTGTGACCATTTTAAATTTACTCTTTATTTTTAGCGATTTTTGGGAAGCTTTTTCAAATACCTCATTAATCTGTCGCTCTTTTTCAAAGTTGACTCCATACAAAATAGAGCCATTAACATTTGAACCAGATTTTGAGATAACTTGGGTGGTGTAATAAGGAGAAAATTTTAGTTCAGGAAACTTAGAAGAGAGTTTATGAATAATGTCATCATTGGCATTTTGGTAAGCAATAGGAACAAGTGTCAAAGGATAGTTCATCACAAAAAGACGTTTTTTAAACTCTTTTTGTGTTCCATTCATGATACCCATGGCCAACATAAGCACCATGACCCCTGCTGCAATACCGATGAAGGCAAGAAGAGAAGAGATAAAGATAAACGGATTCTCTTTGTCATATTTTAGATAATGTTTGATTACCTTATTGACAAAGGTGTTGTTTTTAAGGGTTGCCATTAGGCTAATAGTCCTTTTTTAGGTCCACTCTCTCCACAACACTGTTTATATTTTTTTCCTGAACCACAAGGACAAGGGTCATTTCTTTTTGGTTTTTTTTCAAAGGTGGCTTCACTTATGCTTGTCTCTTCTTGGCTATCAGCTTCATTGGTTTGTGCCATGGCTAAGTCTGCTTCAAGCTCATCTTTCATGGCCTCCATTTTTGCTTGTTTTTGGGCAGGGTCTTCAAAGTTGAATTGTACGACTTGAAGTACTTTAATGGCTTCATATTTAATACGTTCAACCAATGACATAAAGAGGTTATAGGAGTCTTTTTTGTACTCTGTGAGTGGGTCTTTTTGGTTGTACCCTCTAAGTCCAATACCTGTTTTCATGACATCCATTTCGTAAAGGTGGTCTCGCCATTGAGGGTCAAGTACTTGTAGGTAGAGAATTCTTTGTACTTCTGAACGCTGTTCTGGCGTGAGTTGTTTCATCTTCTCTTCATAAGTGTGGGTTAAAATCTCTAAAATAAGCTCATGAAGTTCATCGTAATCTTTTCCTTCTAAAGTAGATAGTTCAAGTTCAATGGCAAGATCTTCACGTAGGATATTGAGTAGTTTTTCAAGGTTAAAGTCCTCTTCAGATGCACCATTGTAAATCTCTGACTCTAGTAAAATATGGTCAACATACTCCAAACGGTTTTCTCTGATTTTCGCATCAATATCATAACTCTCATCCAAAAGATTATTTCTAAATTTATAGATGGCTTTACGTTGTTCACTGGCGATGTCATCGTACTCTAAGATATGTTTACGCGACTCATAGTGCATGTTTTCCACTTTGGTTTGAGCTTTCTCAACCGAACGTGTTACGATTTTGGAGTCAATAAACTCTCCCTCTTCAACACCCAATTTGTTCATGATAGTACGGATTTTTTCTCCTCCAAAGATTCTTAGAAGATTGTCATCTAGTGAAAGGTAAAATTGAGAAGCTCCTGGGTCACCTTGTCGTCCACTTCGCCCACGCAGTTGGTTGTCAATTCGTCTACTCTCATGTCGCTCTGTTCCTAGAATATAGAGACCACCAAGCTCTTTGACTTCATCATCAATTTTAATATCTACTCCACGTCCTGCCATGTTGGTAGCAACGGTTACAGAGCCTTTATTCCCCGCACCTTCAATGATTTTGGCTTCATTTTCATGGTTTTTAGCATTTAAGGTATTGTGTGGGATTTTAGCATCTTTAAGTCGTTGATGAACGAGTTCAGATTTTTCAATGGAAGCTGTACCAATAAGTACTGGTTGACCTTTTTCATGAAGCTCTTTTACTTTTCGTGCCACGGCATCAAGTTTCTCTTTTTCGGTATTGTAGATTAGGTCATTAGCATCTTTTCTTGCAATGGGAAGATTGGTCGGAATAGAGATAACATCTAAGTTATAGATTTCAGAAAACTCTGTTGCTTCTGTTTGTGCTGTACCTGTCATACCTGCTAGTTTTTCATAGCCTCTAAAGTAGTTTTGATAAGTAATCTCGGCTAAGGTTTGAGACTCATCTTTAACTTCAACACCCTCTTTGGCTTCAATGGCTTGGTGAAGTCCTTCAGAGAAACGACGACCCTCACTTAAACGTCCTGTAAACTCATCGACAATGACAATCTCACCATTACGTGAAACATAATCAACATCTTTTACAAAAATATATTGGGCTTTCATCGCTTGGTCAAGGTGGTGAGAGAGGGAAGCATTTTCAAGTGAGTAGAGGTTCTCTACTTTAAAAAGGTCTTGTGCCTTTTGAAGCCCTTTTTCAGTCATGATAACTTGTCTGTTTTTCTCATCAACATAGAAGTCAAAATCATATTCTGGCTCATCTTCACCTGCTTTTAGCTCTGGTTTTTCACCTTTGCTCATCTGTAAAGCAATCTCATTGGCTTGAACATAATGTACGGTATCACGTTGAACAGGTCCAGAGATAATAAGTGGGGTACGTGCTTCATCAATTAAGATGGAGTCCACTTCATCAATAATGGCAAAGTAGTGTTCACGTTGCACTTTCTCTTCAGCACGTGTTTTCATGTTGTCACGTAAGTAGTCAAAGCCATATTCGTTGTTTGTTCCATAGGTAATGTCACAATCATATTGGGCTTTTTTTGTCATCTCATCATGAATTTCATCGGTAAGACATCCCACGCTGTAGCCTAAAAAGTTGTAGAGTTTTCCCATCTCTTGTGAATCTCTTTTGGCAAGATAATCATTGACTGTGACCAAGTGAACGCCTTTGCCAAGCATGGCATTGAGTACCACGGCTAAGGTAGCTACTAAGGTTTTTCCCTCACCTGTTTTCATCTCAGCGATGGAGTTCTCATGAAGTACCATTCCCCCAACAAGTTGTACATCATGGTGACGCATACCTAAAACACGGCTACTTGCCTCTCTTGTGATGGCAAAAGAGTCATTTAAGACATCATCAAGGTTTTTTTCACCTGCTTGTACGGCATCTTTGAGTGCATGAAAGGCATCTTTTAGCTCATTATCTGAAAGTTTTTTATAGTCATCTTCTAATTTATTAATTTTTTCTGCTCTTTTTAAATAACTTTTTACAATTCTGTCATTTTTAGAACCAAATATCATCTTTAACATTATTATTATAGCCTAGTATTAAAATTGTGATTATTTTATCTAAATTATGTGTAAAAGTTGTTTATTTTATGGGTGGCTGAGAGGAGATTTTTATTTCTTAACTTTGTCTAATAATTTATCATATTTTTAGATAGAGATAGCCGTATTTTAGAGAGGTTAGCATTCTTCTCTAAGCTACGACGAATTTACTTTAAAGGCTCTCTTGTGCTTTTTGTAATGCTTCAATTACTTGTGCAATATTGGCTTTAGGAATGTGTACTTTCCATTCAGGTTCTGTGGCATCTGCTTTTAATGAGATACCAATACTTGCAACACTATCACTGTTCTTTCCATAAGGTTCAGATACTGTTGTCACGGTGATTTTACCTTTTGTTCCTGCCAATGTCATTTCATCTATTGGGGTTACTGTTCCACTCATAAGTTATTCCTTTTTTGGTTATTTTTTTTGCTTAAAACGTGAGTATATCAAGATAAGTTCTACTTTAGTTTAATCATAAAAAATTTTTTAGAACGACTATAACTATCACTCTCTCCTACAATCACAATACCCCCATCTGTGGTTCGTGTAATCCCATGAGCAACATCTCTGTTTTTCCCACCATAGGTACTTGACCAGAGAAGTTTCCCTTTGGCATTAAGCAATAAAACATAGTTATCATAGCTACCTTTTCCCAAAGAGTTTGTAGCTCCTGCGACCATGTAGTTTCCCTCTTTAGTAACTGTAAGGGCATTCCCCTCATCATAGTATCCAAAGCCATAGATTTTAAACCAGATAAGTTTTCCATCTTTATTAAAGTGCATAATGGGCAAATCAGTTTGTGCAGAGTTGTAAGAGCGTGTTCTTCCCGTGGCAACAATGCCTCCATTTGGGGTTGGTGCAATGGCATGGAGTACATCATTATAGCCCTCACCTAAAGTTTTCGCCCAAATTTTTTCGCCATTTTGATTGAGTTTCATTAAGAAAAAATCGGCATCACCTGAATTTTTAATTTCACGTGAACCTGCCATCATAAAATTGCCATCACTTGTTCGGGTGAGGGCATTGGCTTCATCGTTAAGTTTTCCGCCTATGGTTTTTTCACTAATCATCTTTCCATTTTTATCTAAACGAACAATATAGATGTCTTTGTAGCCTTTTTTAGAGAAAGATTCAGAATCGCCAAGTACCAAAACACCTCCATCATTAGTTCCTGCTATGCCTCCTGCAAACTCATCACGTTGACCTCCAAAGTTGCTCTCCCAAAGTAGTTTACCTTTGAGAGAGAGTTTTGCTACATAAAGGTCTTGCCCTCCATGTCCAAATGATTTTCCCTCACCTAAAATCAGTAAATTACCATCAGCTGCACGAGAGATAGCAATCCCTTTGTCCTCTTTTTCTCCTCCAAGAAGCGTACGCCAGAGGGTGTCACCTTGTGCATTTAATCGTGTAACACAAATATTGGAACGTCGTACATTGTAAGATTGACAACTACCAATCACAGCACTTTCTCCATCTTCAAGCATAAGCGTAGCATTGGCAATATCATCATCCTCCCCACCATATATCTTTTGCCATTTGGCATGGTAGGTGGGATTTGTTTTACTACTGTCTCCTAGTAATATAGAGGAGAGTAGAGCAGAAGTAAGTAGTAGTTTGGAATAGATTTTCATCATGATGCATCCTTGATTTAGATAGCCACCATTATACACTCTTATCTGTGAGATGTAATAAATAATGCTTTTTGAACCATGCATAATAGAAAGCTGTAGCAATAAACCCACATCCCATTGTTATGGTAATGGTTTGTAATGCCATGCCCATTTTGGCAGCATAGCCAATAAAAAGTGTTACCACAACATTAAAGAGCATGAACATCATATCATTATAGGCGATGACACGACCTAAAAATTCAACTTCTATCTCTTGTTGGAGCATATAGTAAGTGTAGGACCAAAGTGAGGTGGAGAGTAGCCCAACCATAAACATACCTATAAGTGTCGTTGTATAACTATTTTGGATAAATGCCCAAATAATTATGCTAAAGCCTTGTAGTGCAAAAAAGTAATGTAGATTATTGCTATTGATATATTTTGAAAAAAGAAGAGGTCCTACGGTCATGGCTAAGGCACGGGTTGCATTTATGAAGCCAATGGCAAGAGGAATGGCTAAGATGTATTTGTAGTGCAAATCAGCTAAGAGTGTGATAAGGGTATCAAAAGCAGTAAAACCAAGTGTTGAATGTAAAACAATGAGGTGCATGAGCTTCTTATGGTTTTTTAAATAAAAAAACCCACTCTTCATCATCTTAAATGCTGATTGAGTATGTTTTACAGGTTCTAGAGAGAGTTGAAGTCCTAGTAGTAAACTAAAGGCGATAATGTAAAGTAAGACATCTATTAAAAAAGTTGTGTCATAGCCAAAAAAATAAGTCATTAGCCCACCCAATGCCATTCCTGATGCAAAACATACCGACCAAACAATGGAGTGAATTTCATTGGTTTTTTTTAGCATCTCACCTTGAAGAATTTTAGGAAAAAGTGCCATTTCTGCTGCAAATAAAATGGAAGCTGCTGTTGAACGGATGAAGACAAAAAGCATTAAAGCTGTTAAATCATCAAGGGAGTTGACGCTCATAAAGCACAAAGTCATCAAAATCTCTACTAAGAGTAGAGTACCCATGAGCTTTTTAAAAGGAACTCTGTCAATAATCCAACCAAAAATAGGGGCTAAAAGTAGGGCAGGGAGCATGAGCATCATAAAAACATAGGCAATGGCAAGTTCAGAAGCCCCATATTCGACCAGCATAGAGGCAATGGCAACTTGGGAGAACCAAGTCCCAAAGTAGGAGATGAGTTGTATGAGGGTAAGTCGTGCAACTACAGGATGTTTTAAAACATCAAGATAGCTAGGGTTATTCATTTACTTTAGTATATTCCCCATCACCACAAAAGTGTTTGGACTCTTTACATTTGTCTTTATAGTAGAGTCGATACTCTTCTTTTGCCTCTTCAAGTGTTTTTTGAAGTTCTGCACTTAGTTGAATACCATCTGTATCACGTTTCCATATTAACTTTTCTTGTTTATCAGAATTAATAAAAAGTTTTAAAATATCATCTTTTTGAATAATCTCTATGTTGTCGATAATACTCATTTTAGATTTATTAGCGCCTCGAAGAATCTCTGCTTCTGTATTATCTTCAATTACTTTCTGAACAAATTTCCCCCCTTTTTTATAAAAAATTCCTGTATGTATTTCAGGTGAAAAACCATTTGTATTGGTTACATAGTAGTATCCATAATTATTGACATCTATCTCCTCAATAACTAAGTACCCTTCATTAATCTCTTGATTTCGGAACATCCCTCTCTTTAGGCTATAGTGACCTAAAATAGACGATTCATCAATTATCTTTAAATCATTTTCATCACTGTCTTGATTGGTAACAGGTAAAGAAATACCTACTTCCTCTTTACTAATTGTCTCTTGTGCTACAGGAGAGACATCTGGTTGAGGTGTATCTTTGAGTACGGTTGAGTTACAAGCTCCTAAAAATAGAGCCATAATTAGTAGAAGTATAGATCGCATTGTTATCCTTATGCATATAATTTATACTATCTTAACATATTTTTCTAGATAATAAAATTATTTACTCCTATTCATAGATATATTTCCCTAATTATTTCTGTTATATTTCGTTTGAAGAAGAGATAATATTTAGATATTTCTTTTAATATTAAATTAATATTAATATAGTCTTAACTATACTAGATTAAGTTTAAATAAAGAATTTAAATATAAATAATTAAATAGCGTAAGAAAGGAATAGTATGAAGTTAAGAGAAATAGCAGAAGTGATTAAAGGTGTACATCTTTTAGAGGGTGCAAAAAAAGTAAAAACTTATAAAGAGTTAAGTATGCTCTCCTTAGAACCAATCTCATTTTTAGATGAGCGAAAAATGCTTAAGGTTAATGTTACAGATAGGGTCTCTTCTAAACAGTTAACAAGAGCAGGTGATGTTGTTGTAAGCCTATACTCTCCCATGATTGCTTGTTATGTCGAGAAAGGTCAAGAAGGGTATGTTGTTCCTCACTATATGGCGATTATTCGTATGAAAAATTTTAAAAAAATGGATAGCCGTTTTATTGTCCACTTTATTAATTCGGTGAGGGGTAGAAGAGCTTTGGCAAAGACATCAGAGAGTTTTTCATCAAGCAGACCCACTTCATTGCCTATAGTAATGTTAAATGAAGTGGAGTTATTGGCCAATAGCAATAACTTAATGGAGAGGTTTTAAAGTAATATTTTAAATATTACTTTTAATAAACTCTTCCATTTCAGCGACAATTGGTTCAAGTTCTCGTTCACCATTAATGACTGTTAATAAGTTCTTTTTGGTGTAGAACTCTTGAATCTCAGCCAATGGGTCAGTGTAGATTTTCATTCTATCATAGAATACTTCGATGCTATCATCTGAACGTTCTTCACCTGGTTTAGCATCTGCTGCACGACCTAAAATTCTATCTTTAGCCACGTCTTGACTCACACGAACTTCAATGGTAGAGACCAATTCAATTTCATCTTCAGTGGTTAAAAGTTCATCAAGTGCTATCATCTGTTCGGTTGAACGAGGATAACCATCAATTAAGATATTATCGACAGGTGCATTTTTAATTGCTGAAATAATGGTGTCAATAATAATATTTAAAGGAACTAACGCTCCTTTAGAAATAAAGCCATCAATGGTTTGACCCAGTTCACTCCCACTGGCTACTTCTTCACGAAGCATATCACCTGTTGAGTAGTGAACGATGTTCTCATTTTTACCTGCAATGATACTTGCATCTGTTGTCTTACCTGAACCTGGGGCTCCGATGATTAGAAAGAGTTTTTTCATTTTTTGTCCTTTATTTTAATTATGTTTGCATCCGTAGGGGGCGATTGTCATCGCACCAACTATGGAAAATTTAGATGTTATTTGTTGATTGTATGTAGAAATGGTGTGATGGCAATCATCCCCTACGCTTTTTCCTGTTTACGAACTCTTAAACTCAACTCATTTAGCTGTTCTGCCTCAACTGGGCTTGGAGCTTGGGTTAAGATACATTGTGCTTTTTGTGTTTTAGGGAAAGCAATAACCTCTCTAATGCTTGATGCACCTGTCATGAGCATGATGAGTCTATCCAGACCTAAAGCAAATCCACCATGTGGTGGTGCACCAAATTTAAAGGCATCAAGTAGGAAACCAAACTTCTCTTGTGCCTCTTCATCTGAAATTCCCATAAGCTTAAAGACCTCTTTTTGAAGCTCCTCTTTATGGATACGAATAGAACCACCACCAAGTTCTGTACCATTGAGTACTATGTCATAGGCGATTGATTTTAACTCTTCAATGTCCTCATAGACTATTTTACCCTCATCATTGGTTTGTGGCATGGTAAAGGCGTGGTGCATGGCGTTAATTTTTCCATCACTCTCTTCAAACATTGGAAAATCCATAACCCATAAGAACTCAAATTTGTCTTTTGGAATAATCTCCATAATCTCTGCTAGGTAGATTCTAAAGCGACCCATGTAGTCCCATACCAGTTTTTTGTTACCTGCACCAAAGAAGACAGCATCCCCAACTTCAAGCTCACAACGCTCAATGATGGCTTGAATATCATCTTCTGTAAAGAATTTAGTAAGAGGTCCTTTGAGTCCATCTTCTTTCATCTGGAAGTAACCAAGTCCAGCTGCACCAAATTTACGGACATAATCTTCAAAACCTTTCATTTGACGTTTTGAAAATATCTCGTCACCTTTGGGTACTTTTAGGGCTTTAATTCTATTCTTTTTAGCATCTTTGGCAATGTTGGCAAAAATCTCATTGTCACAACGTGCAAAGATGTCCATAACATCAACCATTTTTAGGTCATAACGCATATCTGGTTTGTCCGAACCATATAACTCCATGGCATCCATGTAGCTCATTCTATTGAATTTGCTTGGAATCTCAAACCCACATTTTGTAAAAATATTATTGATGAGTTTTTCAGCTACCTCAATGACATCTTCTTGGTTACAGAAACTCATCTCAACATCTATTTGGGTAAATTCTGGCTGTCTGTCGGCTCTTAAATCTTCATCTCTAAAACATTTAGCAATCTGAAAATAACGGTCAAATCCACCAACCATAAGAAGCTGTTTAAAGAGTTGAGGAGATTGTGGTAAAGCATAAAACTCCCCACCATGTACACGGCTTGGTACAAGGTAATCTCTAGCCCCTTCAGGAGTAGATTTAGTAATAATTGGTGTCTCAACTTCTAAAAAGTCAAGTTCATCAAGAGCATTACGTGCCGCTATGGTTGCTTTTGAACGGAGTTTAAAAATATCGTAAGATTTTTGCGTTCTTAGCTCTAAGTATCTATATTTAAGTTTAATCTCTTCATTTACTTTTTCATCATTTAGCTCAAATGGCATTGGCTTGGAAGTATTTTCGATGATTAGTTTATCTGCTACTATTTCAATTTTACCCGTTTTGAGTTTAGGGTTTTCAAGTCCCTCACCTCTAGCACGAACTTTTCCTGTTACAATGAGTACAAACTGGTCACGTACTCCTTCAGCCAATTTATGTGCTTCTGCATTGTCAGCAGGGTCACAAACAATCTGTACCACTTGGTCTTTGTCTCTTAGGTCGATGAAAATCAATCCACCGTGGTCACGGCGACTAGATACCCAACCAGATACTGTTACCATCTCTCCAATATGTGTTTCGTTTACATCAGCACAATAGTGTGTTCTCACAGTTATTTCCTCTATTTATATAGCATTTAATGTATATAGTTCAAATTTTGTGAAATTATAGCTAAAAATAATAAGCATTACAATTTGACATATAAATTCTTTGATGAAGAGAGTTTATGATATTCTTTCTAAAAAGATAATCTTAGGAGAGAAAAGTGTCAGATGAAAAATTGTCACAAGTAAAAGTGGCTGGTTTTATTGTAAAACCAGATGCTCCAGAACTTTTTTCTATCTATAATAGTATAAAAGAGCAGTTTGAAGCACATAATATAAAAGTATTTTTAGTCGATTATTCAGCGAATATGTTTGGCGATTTAGAGGGACTCTCTTTTAGTGACTTATGTGAAAAATCAGATTTTTTGGTCTCTTTAGGTGGTGATGGTACACTACTTTCCTTGGTGCGTAACTCTTATGGGTTTCACAAGCCTGTGGTGGGGATAAATGCAGGAACATTAGGCTTTTTAGCCGATGTACGCATTGAAGAAGTTGATACTTTTTTAGATAACCTGCTCATTGGTAATTATAGAATTGATGACCGTATGATGATAGATGGTTATATTCAAACAGCCGATGGACGTCGTAAGTTTCATGCTTTTAATGATGTGGTGATAACACGACCGAGTATTTCACACATGGTAAAGATAGATGCTTCTGTTGATGGGGAGTGGTTTAATACTTACCGAGGTGATGGACTCATCATCGCAACGCCCACAGGTTCTACGGCTTATAACTTAGCAGCAGGAGGTCCTGTGATGTATCCTTTAACGCAAGCGTTCATCATGACCCCTATTGCAGCACACTCTTTAACGCAACGTCCTATGGTATTACCTTCAAACTTCACCATTGCATTCTCTTCTCCTAACGATAAGGTAGTGGTCATGGTAGATGGACAAGATAACTATGAGATGAATGCAGGAGATGTTTTGGTGATAAATGGGGCTCAAATTGGGGCGAAACTGTTACATAAAAAAGAGAGAAACTACTTCTCTGTGTTGAGAGAAAAATTACATTGGGGTGATGACGAATAATGATAAATAGAGTATTTTTAAAGAGTTTAATATCGTTCGATGAGGTTGAAGTTGAGTTAGAAAAGGGGCTTGTTGTCTTGTCGGGTCCTTCGGGAGCTGGTAAATCACTCTTTATGAATAGTATTCTTGCTACTTTTGGTTATGGTACATCTGAGGCAAAACTGTGTGAAGTTTTGGTCACTAAGCCTAAAAACTTACAGAGTGAAGCCTTTGAACTTGAAGAGGAGATAACCTTAAAGAGTATCAAAAAAGAGAAAGTACGTTACACCATTGATGGTCAAAATATCTCTAAAAAAGTTCTCAATGGACTATTTAGCCCTTTTGTGCAATTTTTGTCTGTTCGAGATAAGAGTGGTTTTGAGAGTAGTGATTTATTAAAACTCATAGACAATGAACTTTTAGTCAAAGACAAGGGCTTTAAGAAACTATTTAAAGAGTATAAAAGTCGTTATGCTAACTATAAAATTAAATTAGCACAACTAGAGAAGATAAAAGCTGATGAAGCAAAGATTTTAGAGCTGATTGAGTTTACAGAGTTTGAGATAGAGAAGATAGTATCCGTAAAGCCTGTGGTGGGTGAAGATGAGGAATTACTCAAAGTAAAACATCAACTTTCACGCATTGACAAAGTCAATGATGCCTTAGAGAGTGCCAATGGGATTTTTGGTTTTGAAGAAGCTGTTTCAGAGGTTTATAGACTATTAGATAAAGATGATGCTATCTTTTCGGAGATGATGAACCAGTTACGAGCTGATTTTGAGGAGATAGAATCTCTTTCAGATGAGTTGGCTGAAGTGGACATTGAAGCTGTATTAGATAGATTGGAAAAAATATCTGCTTTACAGAATAGATACGGAAGCATTGAAGAGGCGATAGCATACGCAGAGTTGAAACAAAAAGAACTTTTAGGCTATAAAAACATTGAAGCAGACAAAAGTATGTTGGAGTCCTTTTTGCAGATGGAACTTTCTGAACTCTCTATCTTAGCAGGACAAATCTCACAAGCACGTAAAGCTAAAGCAGTAAATTTAGAAAAACCCTTAAAAAAATATTTAGCAGAGTTAAAACTTCCTGAGGTCAATTTTATCTTTACAATGAATGGACTAGGCGAGTTAGGGCAAGATTTTGTTGAGATAGATATGAATGGCTCAACAGCTTCTAAACTTTCAGGTGGAGAGTTTAATCGTGTCCGTTTGGCTCTCATGGTGGTAGCCCTTTCAGGTGTCAAAGAGGGAGGAGTGTTAATTTTAGATGAGATAGATGCCAATGTTTCAGGAGATGAGTCAATTGCCATTGCAAATATGATTGCAAAGCTCTCTACTGTCTACCAAATTTTTGCCATTTCTCATCAAGCACATTTAGCATCTAAGGCAAATCAACATCTTTTAGTCGCTAAAGTAAAATCTAAAAGTAACGTGACGCTTTTAGATAAAAAGGGACAAGTAGTTGAGATAGCACGTATTATTGGGGGCGAGAAGCCCAATGATGAAGCCATTAGTTTTGCTGAAAAATTATTAAACTAAATATTTAATAAAATATTAATATATTAAACTTATATTTTATAATTACTTGTTAAAATTTTATTAAGTTTAATAAAATTTAGGAAAATTATAATGTTTAATACCGATGAAATGTATGCAAATGAAACGCAAAAGGCACAGCTCTATAGTGAGATTTTACCTCAAAAAAATAATAATAGTAAATTAATTTTTATTAATTTACTACTTGGAGGAGCATTACTATTTGGTGCTTTTAAATATTTTGAACAGAGTAGAGTTAATAGTGTAGATGTAAGAAAACAAGCTGTTTTAGGGGTGAGTGAAACCATTGATGATACGGAATTAAGTGATGATGCATTTCTCAATAGTTTAACCAACTCCATGGAGTTGGTTACAGCTGAATCTTCTATTAAAAGTCAAACATCCTATAGTAAAGAAATTGCACGAGAGTTAGATGATAGAAGTGGATTTAAGGGAAAAATAGCAGTAGTTAATCAGCCTATTGAGAAATTTTAATTAAATTTCATAGTTACTACCTTATTTATTTCTATAATGTTTTCAAATAGAAGAATTAGAAGGAATGGTATGGCAACTACAAACGATATATATGATGAAGCAATTAAAGGTTCTACTTTACACTCTGATGAGTATGAACAAGAGGGGCATTCAAAAGGTGTAAAAGTTTTTACCGTATTATTAACAGGATGTGTGGCGTACATGGGATTTCATTTTTATCAAGCCAGAACAGCTAGTAAAAATACTATTGATAAAACTTTAGTGGTGCAACAAGACTCCGTAGAAACAGATAAAATAGTTCCTAAAATAGTACCTGAAATTAAAAAAAATATTCCTATTGCAGTTGCTTCTGCTGAAATTAACTCAGAAGATAATGAATATTTGATGGCATTACAAAGTATTGAAAATGAAATATCTAAAGAACGTGAAGTTGTCAGTTTAAATCCTAAAGTACAAAAGGATTTAAGTTTAGCCATGAGTAGTTTAACAGAAGATATAAAAGTAGTTGACAGTACAAACTATACTGAAGAGTTAAAAAAAGAGATTGGTGTTCTTCCTAAGAAAAAGGTAGCTAAAGATAGCACGATGGATGAAATTAGAAAGTTAGAAAAAGCCATTGAAAAAGAGAGTATCAAAGCACATAAAGTTATTGTGAAAAAAGGTGATACCTTAGAACGATTATCTGATGAATTCTATGGCGATGCCATGAATTATAAAAGAATTATAGCAAGTAATGAGAACATAGATTCTAGTGGATTAATTTATGAGGGACAAACAATTATTTTACCTTATTAATATGGTAAAATTCCTTTAAATAATTTTAAAGGTTGATTGGATGATTATTGATACCCATTGTCACTTAGATGATGAACGATATAATGAAGATATAGATGAAGTAATAGAACGTGCTAAAGCCAATGGTATTGAGCGTTTTATTATCCCTGGGGCAGACCCCAAAACCCTCCAACGTGCTCTTGAACTCTCTGAAAAATATGATGAGATATATTTTTCAGTAGGGGTTCACCCTTACGATGCGAAAAACTACAACAAAGAATTTCTTAAAAATTTTGTAAGTCACCCTAAATGTGTCGCCATTGGTGAATGTGGACTGGACTATTTTCGCTTGCCAGAGAGTGAAGAGGAGATTAGAGAAGAAAAGAGACTACAAAAAGAGGTTTTTATTGACCAAATCCTTTGGGGAAAAGAGTTAAAGCTTCCTCTCATTGTTCATGTTCGTGAATCTTCTGCTGATTGTTTAGCCCTTTTATTGGAACATGCAGGAGATGAGGGTGGGGTCTTACATTGTTATAATGCAGATGAATCACTTTTAAAATTGGCTGATAAAAATTTTTATTATGGCATAGGAGGTGTTTTAACTTTTAAAAATGCCAAAAAGCTTATTAATGTTTATCCTAAAATACCCCAAGATAAACTCATTATAGAGACTGATGCTCCTTATTTGACACCTCACCCCCATAGAGGAAAAAGAAATGAACCTGCTTATTGTGATTTGGTGGCTTCTAAAATGGTAGAACTTTCAGATATTAAAAAAAGTGACTTAATTGAGAGTACTACTTGTAATGCGAAAAGACTATTTAGAAATATTTCTTAAGCATTAAATTTTACCTGTGAGGTAGTCAAATTCTAAATAGTAGGTTAATAAATCATAATAATCTTTAAGTAGTTTTTGTTGCACTTTTAATACAGTAATCTCTCTTTGATTTAAAAACATGAGGTTTCCTACTCCCTCATGAATTTTGATTATCTCAATTGATTCAAGTCTTTCTACAAGTATTAACTCTTGTTGAGATAATTGAATGGCCTCTTTTTTGGTTTCTATTTTTTGAAAAAGATTTATAATATTGGTTCTAAGCTCTTCAATAAGCTTTAATTTTTCACTTTTTTTCATAAGCTTCTCTTTTTTTAAAACTTCAGCCATTCCACTGTATTTTCTATTTTCAATGGGCATATTAAAATTGAGAGAAAGTTTATATCCCTCTTGATTAATAGGGTCATAAAGTGTTGAAATTTTTAAATCAATTTTAGGATATTTCGTTATGTTATTATAGGATTTTTTGAGGGCTAGTTTTTCTAACTCAAAATCAATAATTTTTAAATCAGGGCGATTATCTAAGGCAGTTGTAATGGCTGATAAAAGTGGGGGTAATGGTCTGTTTTTCAGAGATAGTGAGGGTAAAAGAAATTGTTTAGAAAAAGTTTCTTTATCTATGCCTAAGTATTGAAGAAAAATATTTTGAACTATTTTAAAATTGTTTTCTTGATAAAGAGTCTCTTTCTCTCGTTGAATAATAATTTGGTCAATCTCAATGTTCATCATGGCAGGGATGCTTCCCACTTCTACTTGCTTAATGATGAATTCACGTGTTTTATGTGCTTTATGCGTTAATGCTTCTTGGGTTTGGACTAACTCTTTTTGCAATAAAAGTTGATAGTAGATTTTACTAATATTAAAATAGAGTTTGAGTAAATTTAAGTCACTTTTATGTTCAGCTTGTATTCGGCTCATTTGTGCTGTTTTTATATCTACTTTATTTTTACTTATATCATAAAGTACCGAAAATAGAGGTATTTTGACAGAGGAGAGAAACTCACCATCTTTACCTGTTTTAATGTTGTTGTACTCTTGCGTACCATAAGCATTACGATAGCCCATAGAAAGTTCAATACCATTACCTAATGATTTAAAAAGCTCCACTTCTTGATAGGTTCCTGTGGTTACAGGATAATCTTTTTTATCATATTTTGCTCTAATTTGGGTGTCTAAACTCCCTTGATAGAACTCTTCTCTTCCTTTGGCAATATATTGTTCCCCAATGGCTTGGTAATAAAAAGGATTCTCTTTTTTTAAATATTGATGAATATCTTTAGCTAAGAAAGGTTTTTGGGCATGAAGTATGCTTACTCCTAAAATAATAATTAATGTTGAAGTTTTTTTTATCATTACTATTACTCTTTTAGTTTATTGTTCATCATTTTTGGAGGTTGTGCAGATAAATATCGCCACAATTCATACCCAATAGTAACCGTTTGGAGTTTAACAAAAACGGTTGTTTCTGTTCCAATTCTTAAATATTGTTCATCTGGCCATGGGTCATCATTTTTATCTTCTACAATAATTGCATAATAGACCCCCTTCTCATGAGAAGTTGCCTCGACACTTTTAATAATACCACCATAAGTACCATGGGATATTTTTGGCCAACCAGAGACAAACAGTGTAGGCCATCCATAGAAGAGTATACGAACTTTTAAGCCTTTTTTGATTAAAGGCATATGAAAGACAGGAACTTTAAAACGAATAGCACGTTCATTGACTTTTGGAGAGAAGGTCATTATCTCTGCTCCTTTTTTTAAAAACTTATTTTGGTCTGCTTGATAAATTTGAACAATATGACCATCACTTTTTGCTACTATTTTTTTACTTTGATAGCGAGAGAGCGTGACCGATTTACTATCAATACTCTGTAAGAGTTTATTAATATTACTTTGAGTGCTTAGAAGCTTATTTTGAATATTATTTAATTTTACTTCTGAATCATGCTGAAATCGTCTTTTCTCTTTTTTAACAATTTCAATTTCATTATCAATATTCTTTATCTCCATTCTAATTTTCTCTTTTTTTGCTTGGGTATTGAGCATGGCAAATTTCTTAAGCTCAAATCCTCTTTTTGATTCAATTCCTGCATTAAAAAGTCTCTCTGCTCTATCGTAATTAATTTTTTCAATATTATATTGATTAATGACTGCTTCTCTTTGATGTTGAAGTGCTTGACGTTTATTTTGAAGTTGTATAAGTTTCGTTTGGTAAACTTCAATGCTAATTTGAATACTCTGTTTTTCTTCTTTTAAGTTCTTTTCTATATTTTGGTAACTTATTTTCTCATTTTTTAAGTTATTTTGATACTCTTGAACAATATTAGATAATCGCTCTTCATAGCCATTGTCTAAATCTCTCATGCTAAAAAGTGTATCATTTTTTTTGACAGATTGATTTTCTTTTACATTGATGCTTTCTATAAATCCATCAATGGTGGCGACTATTTTATAATTTCGTTCAACGGGGTTAATGGTTGTAAGGACTCCTACCCCTTTAATGGTTTGTTGCCAAGGTAGCCATAGCATTGCTATGGTGATGGCTACAATAAGAGAAGTAA
>JALSHP010000174.1 GCA_026982175.1 Campylobacteraceae bacterium | reverse complement strand
AAGCACAATCTCTTTGGCTTTAATTGCTTGTTCTTGCTTTAAGGCATAATTCTCATTGGAGATACTCTTAAGGTCATCAATACGAAAGAGCTTTAACTTCTCTAACTCCATCTCCCCAATGTCTCTAGGAATTGCCATGTCAAACCAAACCCTATCGAGATTGGCATTCTCTATCATCCGTGGCTCAATAATAGGCTCTTTAGAAGAGGTTGCCGAAAAGAGTAGACGATAACGGTTAATATATTTCACCAAATCATCAACATTTCCTGCTTTAACATTCTCACCTAGTGTTTGGGCTATCGCTTCTGTCTTTTCTAAATTACGCCCAAGTAAAAGAACATCACAGCCCAAACGCAAAAGGTTTTTAGTCGCTATCATGCCCATCTCTCCAGCACCAATAACTATTCCACGCATTCCCGTGATATTGTCTCCATAAATTTTATGGGCTTGTGCAACTGCTACAGAGGCAATGGAGACGGGATTCTTGGAGATACTTGTCGCATTTCTAACCTCTGCGGCACATCTAAAAGCATGATTCAAGACACGCTTTAACTTCTCTCCTGCTGTCTTATTGGCTACCGAAAAGTTATAAGCTTCTCTAACTTGTCCTGTTATCTGAGACTCCCCAATAACTAAAGAGTCCAAAGAAGAGACCACAGAGAAGATGTGTACAATTGCCTCTTCATCATCATAGCGTCGTCCTGAAGATTTAAGCCGATAAAAATCAATATGAGACTTCTTAGAGAGTAATCCTAAAAGGGTATGATAAGAGGAGAAATTATCAGAAGTTGCCACTACTATCTCTACTCTGTTACACGTTGAGACCACATATGCCTCATGAATAAACTTAAACTCGACCAACTCATTTAGAAAAGTGCTTTTCTCTTGCTCATCTGAAAATGCCATAGACTCACGTAAAGCTTGTTCACAATTATGATGATTGAAAGAGAGAACTTGATAATACATTAAAATTTTCTCTCTATCATAGATTTTGCAATATTCGATAAATCTTGCTCTCCCAAAGACTCCATGGAGGTAATTGCCTCTTCTATTAATGTTTCAGCTTCAGCATAAGACTTTTCTATAATTTTATGCTTTTGCATGGCACTTTTAATCCAATTGGCTTCATCTTCACTCAAAGACTTTTTGTGTAAAGAGATTAAAAAAGCTCTATCTTCTTGGGCTAAAGCCTCATAAAGATAAATATAGGGCAATGTTACTTTTCCCTCTTTAAAATCATGCAGTGCTGGTTTTCCTAAATGCTTAGTATCTTGGGTAATGTCCAAAATATCATCTATCATCTGAAATGCAATACCCAAATTACGCCCATATTGGCGATAGGCTTGACGATTTTTTCCTGCTAAAATGGCTGCTGATTCAGCTGAAGCCTCCATGAGAGAAGCCGTTTTTTGATAAAGCATTTTTAAGTAAGCATCGCGATTGGTATGAAATTTTTCAGACAACTTCACATCAGCCAACTCCCCAAGGCTTAACTGTACAACAGCATTAGAGATTATTTTAGCAACTTCAGAAGAGATGGAATTCAATTCAAAAAAAGCTTTAGAGTAAAGTATATCTCCCAACATAATCGCTGTTTTGTTTCCCTCTGAAGCATTCACAGAGATTTGACCACGCCTTTGATTCGCATCATCAATCACATCATCATGAAGTAGAGAAGCCGCATGTATCATCTCCACCGTAGCTGCTGTTTTAAGGACTTTTAGAGAAGAACCAGCAATTTTTAAAATAAGCTTTGCTCTCAATCTTTTTCCATGAGGTATTTTTTTGTAAAGTTGTGAAACATACCCATCATTTAACTCATCTAAATACTGTTCTATCTTTCGCTCAACGGCATCTATCACCATCTATCCTTATACATTTTCATTGTTATTTATATTGTTTCTTATTGAGAGAAAGTATACCTTATAGTCACTAAATTCTTTACACTATGGGATTTTTTGTAAACTTGTTGTATTTTTTTGTTTAATATTGTACAACAATTTTTGATTTATATACAATTAAGCTATACTGTCTTTCTGGTAGAACACCAAAATTAAACATACACGGAGAAAAACATGATTAAAAACAGTATCATCACAATCGCAGCACTAGGACTACTTTCAGTAACAGCATCAGCAGAATTCAATGAAGCAGGATGTACAGGTTGTCACGGTAAAAACTTTGAAAAAAAAGCAATGGGTAAATCTAAAGTTGTTAAAGATATGACAGCAGATGAAATCACTAAAGCACTTACAGGTTACAAAGATGGTTCTTATGGTGGTCCACTGAAAACAATGATGAAAGCTCAAGCAGATAAAATGTCTGCTGATGACATTAAAAACTTTGCTGCTAAACACGGGAAAAAATAGTTTTCTTCCGAGTAGCCCTTTATTTTCATAATATAGGGCTACTCTCTATAAAAATCTAAGCATGTCAAACCCCAAATAAAACTTAACTTATTCTTTAGTTAATATCATTCAACTTCTCTAAAATAACTTTTTCAAGCTTTTCACTAACTCTTAGACCATTTTTCTTAAAAAGATTAAAAAAATAGTGTGCCTCTTCAAGGGAGATATGATTTAATCTATAGTTTTCTACAAGAATCCCTAAAACACCAATAACGGATAAACCTTGGTTTATAGCTACAACTCTTCCTTTTCTCTCATCAATGATTAATTTTAAATCAAGTTCAATAGCCAAACTTATAGCCTCAGCCTCACCTTTATCAATATTGAGCTTTTTAATCCTATTGAGTGATTGAATATTAGTAAGCTCTTTTAGAGAAATTTTATCAAACTTATCAACCCTATACTTAACAATATCGTCTTTAAAGTCTAATTCATCCTTTACAGCTTGTGGAATAAACACCTTCTCAAATAGGTTTGATATAAGTTCCAACTTATCAGATTTAGCAAGAATAATCAGTGCCGTTGTATCACTTATTACACAATATT
>JALSHP010000173.1 GCA_026982175.1 Campylobacteraceae bacterium | reverse complement strand
ATCAACGGCGTACTCTTTGACAAAGCCCCCTAAGTCAATGAGCGTATGAGGGTTGTCAAAGATGAGCTTATTTTTTTTGATTTTAAAATGCTCCACCCCCACAAACGGTTCTAGCTTTTTCATCTCTTTTTCTACCTCATCAAGGGTGGGTAGTTTTCGGCTTTGGGTAAGCGTTCCTGCTGTAATGTCAAAAATTCCCTTAGTTTGGGTGTAGAAAAGTTTGGCTCTACTAAGTAAATCTTTTGTTTGAGCATCTAAAAGATTGGTTTTTCGTTGGTTTAACGTAGAGAGGTAAGAGTTAGGGTCATAGAAGTTGTATTTTTGTTCTAAGCCTTTAGCCATACGTAAAATCTTTTTAGCTACCTCATCACAGTGGCTTTTGTTAGAAGCATAGATATGAACCTCACAAGGTGAGGTCATAACCGTAAATTTGTAGATATGCTTAGACGTGCTATTAGAAGTGATATTTGGCTCCTGTGGTAATCATGGTGGCTTTTAATCCTGTTGATTGCTCATAAAATTCAGCTCCTAGATTATAGCTAAGATTATCACTTATTTTATAATCCACACTTCCTTTGTAGGTCAATGCATTAAATTGGCTTAGACGTTGGTCGCTAGAGGCGTAAATCTCATCGGTAAAATGCTCTTTTGAGGCATTGTAAAAAGAGGCTGCTGTTTGTGTGTAGTACCTCACCCCTGCCCCAAGGGTTAAATTTTTACTTGCTTCATAGTAGGCATTCTCTTCAAGGGTATGTGAATTAATCTGCCAATCATCCGTGTAGTAACGGTAATTACTATTTAAACTCACACTATCACCTAATAGTACAATGTGCTTTAACGCCACCCCATAAGCTGTTCGTTTATCGGGTCGGCTCTCATCGCCCAGTGATTGAAATGCACTGTTGTAGTTTCGTACCACTCTTTGATGGGGGTTGGTTAAATACCCAGCCGAAAGTACGGCAAAGGCATCAACTTTCAAAGAGGAGGTCTCATTGAGTATTTGGTTCACCCCTAACTGAAGATTAATGGTGTTAGAGGTCTCTTTTTGACTCGCTCCCGATTCACTATCATAATCATCATCTTTATAATAACTTTTATCATCATCGTCATCTCTATATTTACCACCATTGGCAATGGACTTGACTAAAATCTCATCAAATGCCCCAGATATACCAAAGTTAATGGAGCGATTATGTGACGCATCGGTATAGTGCATATAGTCTAAAGAGATTGATTTTGAGTCATAGTCACTTTCACGTGAATAGTTAATACCCACATTGAGTTCATCACGATTTTCAAAACGGCGTGTTGCCCCAATCGACCATGCGTTTCGTACATCATTAAAGCTTTGGTTTTTGTAAACATAGTCACCTGTGTTATTCACCACACGTCCACTAGCTCCTGACCCACCATCGGTAAGGGCATCACTTTGCCAAACAGGGGTTGCCCCTGTAATGGCATCGTTTACAAAATCTGCTCTAACACTAAAGTCGGTTCCAATGTCATAAGCTGCACTAACAGAGGGAGCTGAAACAGCCACACGATTGTCATTTTCATTGTATTGTAAAAAATCAACCGTAACATAGTTTTCAGCATGAAGTGAAGCGTGGGTACTAAGTGCTAAAATGGTAATGAGTGAGAGTCTATTTAGTTGCATCCACAACCTCCTCCACCTACACCAGCACCCCCTCGTGCAGCCTCTTTAGAGAAGTAAACGTGCGACTCATATTTACTCACTGCCCCATGAATACCTCCAAATTGCATAATGGGTTTGGCTAAACTCTCTTTTTCCCATGGCTTGACATTTTTAAAGGAACAGCCAGAAAAAAGTGAGCAGCAGAGGCTTAAACAGATGAGGGTTTTCATTTAAGTTCCTGCATATCTTTTTTGATTTGCTCATCAATATCATTAACAGCTCCAAAAATGACATTGACCACTTTGCCATCTTTTACGTAATAGATAGCAGGAAACCCCATAGGGTCAAAAGCTTCTACCAACTTTTTATCATTGTCATAGATAATGGGAAAAGTAAGCCCCAAATCAGCAACAAATTTTTTCCCATCTTCTTCTTTTTTATCTACATTGACTCCAATGATATGTGTAACGTTCTCTTGGGCTACTTTTTCTACTAAAGGCAACTCTTTTTTACAAGACTTACACCATGAAGCAAAGAAATCAATCACATAGGTTTGGTTGTTCTCTAGTTTAAGTTCATCTTGAATGGCTTGGGGAACAGCATCTCCTGTCTCTAAAGCCATAACAGCAAAGCTTGAAAGTAATAAAGTGCTTAGTGTTTTTTTAATCATAATAATACTCCTAGTAAAGATTTAAATACATTGTATAATCTTTTTATGAAATTTTTATGAAGAAGATTTTATAAGAAATATTCATGAAAACTTCATAAAACAGTTCTATAATTAGAAGGAGAAGAGAGGAATAATGAATGTTTAGAAGAGTAAGCCTAATCATACTATTACTATTAACACTGCTCAAAGCAGATGACAACTTAGCCTATGGTTGGGATGTGCCTGAAAGTAGTCTAAATATTGGGGGCTATTCCGATCTCATCTATGATACCCAACGCGAACCTGAACTCTTAATTGATGACATTGCCCTCTTGGTTTCAGCCACTAAAAATCGTTTTGACTTTTTAGCTGAAATGGAGTTCTCTCATATCTCTCTTGATTTTAACGAAAAAGCGAGTCGTGAAGTAGAATTTTATGTCGAGCAATTGCATCTCTCCTATAACTTTAATGAAGAGCAGATGTTAAGGGTAGGACGCTTTAACTCTCAAATTGGTTTTTGGAATATGATACCCATACCTATTTTGGAAGACACCACCACAAAACCTCATTTTTTAGGTCATATGTTTCCCCGTTATACCTTTGGGGCGATGTTTAAACAAGAGATAGATGAAAATAACAAACTGCTCTTAACCCTACAAAAAAACAGAGACTTTACCCATCAA
>JALSHP010000172.1 GCA_026982175.1 Campylobacteraceae bacterium | reverse complement strand
CTACCCCTGAAAAACCTCGATTTGTGTTAGGCTCTATTGGACCTGGTACCAAACTTCCAAGTCTTGGACACATTCATTACGATGAGATGTATGAGGGCTATAAGATTACAGCAGAAGGACTGATTGACGGTGGTTGTGACATCTTTATGTTAGAGACTTGTCAAGACCCTTTACAGATAAAAGCAGCCCTTCACGCTTGTCAAGATGCCAATGAAGCCAAAGGGGTAGAACTCCCTATTATGGTCTCTGTTACCATTGAGCTAAGTGGGTCGATGTTGATTGGAACAGATGCCACAACCATTGTGACCATTTTAGAGCCGTTTGATATTCTCTCTTTGGGTTTCAACTGTGGAACGGGACCCGACCAAGTTAAAAAGCACTTGAGAACACTAAGTGAGCTTTGTAGCATTCCTATTTCGGTTCATGCCAATGCAGGACTGCCACAAAACAGAGGAGGTTACACCTACTACCCTATGGGACCTGATGAGTTTACACAAAAGCAGTTAGAGTTTACCGAGTTTGATGGAGTTAGCTTTTTGGGTGGATGTTGTGGAACAACTCCTCAACATATTCATGCCTTGCAAAAAGCAGTTTCAACACTTAAACCTAAAAAGCCTAGTGGTTCTATTGAGCCTAGTATCGCTTCACTCTTTAATACAACTGAACTCTTTCAAGAACCAGCACCCTTGCTCATTGGAGAGCGTTCAAACTCCACAGGTTCTAAGGCTTTTAGGGAGCTTATCATCGCTTCTGATTATGATGGAACACTGACCGTAGGACAAGCCCAAGTTCGTGATGGAGCACACTGTCTTGATGTAAACGTTGAGTTTGCAGGGCGTGATGGGGCGAAAGATATGAAAGCGATTATGGAGCTTTACAATCAAAAAATCCCCTTGCCACTGATGCCAGATGCTACGCGTGTGCATACCATGGAAGAGGGCTTAAAGTGCATTGGTGGAAAACCCATTATCAACTCTGTAAACCTTGAAGATGGCGAAGAGAAATTTCACGCCATTTGTAAATTGGCTAAAAAGTTTGGAACGGCTTTGGTCTGTCTTACCATTGATGAAGTGGGAATGGCAAAGACCAAAGAGGACAAAGTCGCCCAAGCAGAACGCATGTACGACATGGCTGTCAATGGTCACGGCATAGACCCTAGAAACTTAGTGTTTGATACACTAACCTTTACCGTAGGTTCTGGTGATTTAGAGTATAGAGACGCAGCTATTCAGACGCTTGAAGCGATTAGAGAACTGCACAAAAGACACCCTGAAGTGGGTTCAACTTTAGGACTCTCTAACATCTCTTTTGGATTAGATGTCCACGCAAGACGTTTTTTAAACTCGGTCTTTTTACACCACTGTTTAGAAGCAGGGCTTACGACGGTTATTATTAACGTGAAACACATTGTACCTCTCTCAAAGATGAGTGATGCTGACCGTGAGATTTGTGAAGAGTTACTCTTTAACCCTGATGACCAATCTTTATTTAAGTTTATTGAACACTTTTCAGATGTAAAGATAGAAGATGATGGAGCAGATGAAGCCTATGAAGCTCTTTCGCAAGAGGAGAAGATTAAAAAACTTCTAATGGACGGCGATAAAGAACGCATGATACCACTCGTAGAAGAGGCACGACACAACCTTAACCCTGATGATATTGTCAATGTAATACTCATTGATGCTATGAAAGTAGTAGGAGAGCTATTTGGTTCTGGGCAGATGCAGTTGCCGTTTGTATTGCAGAGTGCAGAGACCATGAAAACAACAGTTGATTACTTAAACCCTTATTTAACCAAACAAGAGAAAGAGACAGATACGACTTTAGTGGTTGGAACAGTTAAAGGCGATGTGCATGATGTTGGTAAGAACTTAGTTGATATTATCTTAAGTAATAATGGTTTTAAAGTCATCAATGTAGGGATAAAAGTACAACTAGAGACCTACCTAGAGACGATGGAAGCGAACAATGTTCAAGCTTTGGGTATGAGTGGGCTTTTGGTTAAATCGACCGCTGTGATGAAAGACAACTTAGAAACTTTGACTGAAATGGGCATTGAAATTCCTATTTTACTTGGTGGGGCTGCGTTGACAAGAAGCTTTGTAGATGATTTTTGTCGCCCTATCTATAAAGGTCCCATATTTTATTGTCGTGATGCTTTTGATGGTGTGATTGCTATGAGCCGTATTGAAAAATACAATGAAGACAATTCAGTAGGACTTGACACACGTCTAGCAGGTGATATGAAAGAGCGTGAGAAGAAAGAGAAAAAAGTGATCGTCATTCCTCCGTTTGAGGAGATAAAACAGCCCGAACAAGTAGATGTGCCAACCCCACCTTTTTGGGGAAGAAGAGTGCTTCAAAAGAAAGACTTAGACATGAATATGATATTTGATTGGGTCAATCAAAAAACAGTCATTAAGATGCATTGGGGTTACAAACGAGCCAAAATGGGTAAAGAGGCATACGACAAGCTTTTAGCCGACACCGTCTATCCTGCTTATGACCGTCTAAAACAAGAATTTATTGACAAAGATTTGTTTGACCCAACTATTATCTATGGGTATTACCCTTGTCGAAGTAATGACCAAGAACTCTACTTATTTGATGAAAGTGAGGGGTGGAACATAGATGAAAATGCTTCAAGAGAACCATTTGATGAGGTAAAAGATAGACACACTGTTAAGTTTGAATTTCCAAGACAAGGAAAAAAACCACACAGAGCATTATCTGACTTCTTTAGACATGATAGACACGACATCATCGCTTTGACTTGTGTGAGTGCAGGAGCGAAATTTTCAGCCTATGAAAAAGAGCTTTACGACAAAGGCGAGTACTTAGAGTACAACATGGTTCACGGTTTTTCAGTAGAACTTGCTGAAGCCCTAGCCGAAGTGGCCCACAAACAGATACGAATGGATTGGGATATTTTAAAAGACGATGAGGGTGCAACCTTGCGTGACGTAAGAATGAAA
>JALSHP010000171.1 GCA_026982175.1 Campylobacteraceae bacterium | reverse complement strand
CTTGTTGGTCAATTCCATTGGCTCTGTCTCGCCCTAAGTTAAGATAATTTGACTCTATTGTCCCATCAAAACGCAACTTTTTTGCTTTGTTGGTATAGAGCTTATAGGCTAGAGCTGTATTAAATCTAATCTCATCCCCAAACTTCATTTTGTTTCCATCGCTATAAGAGCCTTCTAAGAAGCTGTTATAAGTAGTATCAACAACCAAAGTGCTATTCTCTCCAAACCATTTAGTAGCACTTAGTCCAAACATAAAAGAGGGAGCTGCAAAACTTAATTGCAGACCAGGGTCATAAAGCGTTCCATCTCTCTTTTTAACATTATCATCACCTGTGGGTAAAGAGAGGTTAAAAGAAGAGGTAAAGTGCCAATCTTCTAAGTCATCTAAACTTTCTGTTTGGGGATTTAGCATCAATCCATCATCATATTTAAAACCCAAAACAGCTGTTAATTTTACATCATGAAAACCTGAAGTTCCAACACTTCCTTCCTCTTTTTTTGTAAAATATGGCATGGTAATGTATCCATTAAAATAGGAGCTAAGCCCATAACCTAAAGTATAAGAGAAATAATCATGGCTCTGCATCTCTCCATCAAAGGCCGAAGTGTTTAGTTTGTAATCAATATTCTCAGCTCTAGCATAGGCAAGAAATGTCCCTTTTGGAATAAGGGCAGAACTGGTCGTCTCCAAAGGAGCACCTGGCCCTTCTAACCCTGCAACCCCTAAACTTGCCACCCCATGGTGTGCTGAAGCACTCAGCACAAAAACACTACTTGCTATCAATATTTTCTTCATTTTTTTCCTTTTTAATTTTAATTCTGTAAATCACTGTAAAAATAATAAACAATATAATTATTCCTGCCAAGCCTTTCAAAAAAGCCATACTATTTTGAGGATTAGATACTTCAGTTATTTTATTTAAGCTATTCACTTCTACTTCTACAATCTTCCCATGTCCATCTTCTGAAAAGACTTTTATCTTCCATAGACCTTTGCTGTCTGGTAAAAAGAGAACTCTTGAGTGAGCATCTGTTCTTCCTACTTGATAGGGTGCTTCTCTATTGGGAGCATATATCTCATAACTTTCATAAGTAAAATCATCATTTGACGCAAAACTAAATGCTAAAATAGTCGCCTCTTCATGCCAAACTTTATGTTGTAAATTATGTGCTGATAAATTTATCAGCAAGAGAAGTAGCGTTAGAACTATTCTCATTTTTTAATCTCAAAGTTTAGGGTAGTAGCATAAATAATCGTATCACATAAGATGCCATCACTTTTTAGCGTATAAGAGGCATTAATGGTTTGTAAGCCGATATCTCTAATTTTAACATTGACATTACCCTCACTATCGGTCACACCAATGGTTTTATGTCCATTTGCAATGGCTACCTTTGAGATAGGTTTACCATTAAAATAGACTTTTAACCGTGCCTTGTCTCCTACTTCTATCTCTGAAAGCTTATTTCTAAAAACAATTTCCAGCCCTTTTCCAAATGCTTTTTTAGCACTATTTCCATAGACTCTCTTGACACTCTCTTTACTTTGCCAACTCTTTATGGAGACTTTTACCTTGTCTTTAGAGAGATTTTTAGTGCCATAGGGCGTTTTAGTATAGTATTGAGGTTTTAAAGAGATATAAAGAGCTTCACAACTTTTATCTTTGAGTAGATTTAAATCGCTAACTTCACTTATATTATTTTCATTTAAACAAGAAATCCTCTTTAAAGCCTTTAAAGAGACAAGTGTCTCCTTGTCATCAATATGGCTCTGATTAATATGCCCTTGATGTACATTAAAGCCATTGTCTATCCATAAGGTATGGGCTGCAAGGTGTAAAGTCATGAGTGTTAAAAGAAGGATAATTTTTTTCATAAAGGAATTATAGCTTTGATAATATTAAAAAAAGTGTTTTTTAGATTAATCTACCATCTATTCATATATGGTTAATACTTTTTAACTATAATTTTAAAAAAATTAGGATTACACAATGAAACTATATAGTAAAATATTTTTAGGACTCTCTTTAGTAACCGTAGCACATGCTACACCAAGCAATGGAGAATCACTTTTTAAAGCAAAATGTTCAGCATGTCACATATCAACATTTCCAAAAGATAAAAGTAAACTTGTTGCTCCACCTCTAATGGGCGTTATGAGACATGTAAAGATGAAGTACTCTACAAAAGAGAAAGCAGTTGATTTTATTGTAGATTATGCACTTAATCCATCAGAGCAAAAAGCTGTCTGTATGCCAATGAAGATTAAAAAATTTGGATTAATGCCTTCTCAAAAAGGGAGTGTTACGCAAGAGGAGTTAAAAGAGATTGCCTCTTGGATGTTTGAGAATTTTCCTAAAAAGGGAATGGCTATGCATAAAGGTGAAAAAGGTGAAAATTGTAGTGCCACAACTAAAGTAAAAAAATCTTCAGCACCTTTTTTGATTAAAAATCCAAACCTTCCTCATATGACTAAGCTCATTATGAAAAATTGGGACAATGCCGATTTGAACTTAACAAAAGAGCAGAAAGAGAAACTTCTTGTAATCCGAAAGGAGACAATGGGTGGTGTCAAAAAGATTAAACAAGCAATTCAACCATTAGAGAGTGAAATTGTGAATTTTGATAACAATTTAACCAAGGTTGCCCCAAAAGTTAAAGAGGTGGCTAAATTAAAGGCTGATGCTACTTTGCTACATCTTAAATGTATTAAAAATACAAAAGCAGTACTTAGTGAAAAACAGTTAAAGATGCTTTTAAAGTAGAGCTTGTGGCTATTTTAGCTAGGTAAATCCGATGAGATTAAGAAACTTTAAATAAAATGGATTAATCAGCCAAAATAGCAAGATTGTCAAGTCTCACCACGTTGTTCCAGTTTTTCAAAAGCATTAGCTTGAAATACATCAGGTGAAACCTTAAATAGTTTGGGTTTAAGAATAAACCAACTCTGCATGGCATCAAAAGGTGTTCGTACCT
>JALSHP010000170.1 GCA_026982175.1 Campylobacteraceae bacterium | reverse complement strand
ACTCTTTGAGGAGAAGTTTGATTTGATGCTTTTAGATGTGAATGTTCCTTTGCTTAATGGATTTGAACTTTTAAAAAGTTTACGCAAACTTGACAACAATACCCCTGCTATTTTTATTACTTCTATGAACAGCTCACAAGATGTTTTAGAGGGCTTTGAGATAGGGGCGAATGATTATCTGAAAAAACCTTTTGAGATGATAGAGCTTAGAGCACGGATTGACAACATTAAACGGCAGTTTAAAATAGACAGTTCAGAGCTGATTAAAATCTCTTCTACCATTAGCTATAATTTCTCTCGAAATATTTTATTGGTCAATCAAAAAGAGTGCAAACTCTCGAAAAAAGAGGGTGAATTTTTATTCTACTTTTTACAACATAGAGGAGAGGTACTCTCTTCTGATGAGTTGATGATGAATGTCTGGTCGTATGACACAGCACCCACCGCAGCTACCTTGCGTACTTACATTAAAACACTACGTCAATATTTGGGAGAGGAGAGCATTTCTACCATTCGGGGTGTGGGTTATGTATTTAATTAAAGAGGAGAGAAGAACGCTTTTACAGTTCTTAGCACTTTATTTAAGCTCTTCCTTTATCCTCTTTGCGGTGATTGCTTATCTTTTTTATCAAAATGAGTCACAAGCTTTTTATGAGAAGACCCGAAATGTCATGCAGATAAATGCCTCCACCCTTTCGGCGAAAATTATCCATGCACACATGGGTGACAAACCCTTTTCATTAGAGAATGTCGTTACGAGCTATAAGGGGAAAATAGGATTTTATGATAAGCAAAATCAGCCAATAGTCTCTTCTATTAAGGGGAAGATAGACTTCTCTAAAACGCTCTATAGTAATCAAGAGAAGATGATATTGGTCGACAGGAGTAGTTTTGGACACTTAGGGGTGCATAGTATTGTCATAGAAAAGGAAGGGGTCGCCAAATATATTCGTAACTTACAACAAGAGATACTTATTTATCTTTTACTTATCTATCTCTTTTTAACCTTGGTTGGGTACTTTTTAGCGAAACTTTTTATTAAACCCATACAGCTTAAAAGAGTTCAACTAGACAACTTTATTAAAGACAGTACCCATGAGTTAAACACGCCCATTACGGCACTCATGCTTTCTGCCAATTCGCCTAATCTGCAAAGTCCAAAAAACTTGGAGCGTATTAAGCTTTCGGCTAAAAGGGTCTCTGAAATCTATAAAGATTTAACCTATTTGATGTTAGATGAAGCAAAACCTCTTTTGGTTGAGCCTTTGAATTTAAATGAAATTCTCAAAGAAGAGCTTAGTTACTTGTCACTTTTAGCTGAAAAAAAGAGGGTAGAGATTATAGTAGAAGAAAAAAGTACCATCATATTTAAAATTGATGAAGAGAGTTTAAGGCGATTAATACATAATTTGGTGAATAATGCGATTAAATATAATAAGCCCAATGGTACAATAGCCATTACAATTAACAATAATAATCTACGCATAAAAGACACAGGCATAGGCATTCCTCAAAAAGACCAATCGGCTATTTATGAGCGTTTTTACAGAGCGAGTGAACAAGTGGGTGGGTTTGGCTTAGGGCTAAACATTGTCCATAAGGTTTGTGAAGCCTATAAGATAGACATTTCATTTCAATCTAAAGAGAATGAGGGAACAACCTTTTCCCTCCTATTTTAAACAACACAAAAGGAGCAACAGATGAGCAATTGGTATGAAGAGGTAAGAGAAAAAACAGAGCCTATTTTTCAAGCAATAGTGCAACATGATTTTATAAAAGATTTAATGGCTGGGACATTGAGTAAAGAGGTATTTGGTTTTTATGTCAATCAAGATACCCTTTATCTTTCAGAATATACAAAAGTACTCTCGCAAGTGGGGATTAAGTGCCATGAAGCAGAGGAGACACAATTTTATTTGGAGTCGGCAACGGGGATTATTGAGGTAGAAAAAGCCTTACATACGCTCTTTTTAGAAAAAGAGTATCTAAGTAGTGAAGTGAGTCCAACGTGTGAACTCTACAACTCTTATATGTCACGTATTGTTAATAACTATTCGGTAGAAGTTGGTCTGGCTGCTGTCTTGCCTTGTTTTTCTATCTACAAAGAGGTTGGAGATTATGTCTTAGCCAATCAAACCAACAAAAGTGACAACCCCTACCAAGCATGGATAGACACCTACGCAGGAGAAGAGTTTGCCACTTCTGTTGCCAAAGCGATTGAAATTACCAATAGATATGCTGAAACGGCTTCAGCAGAGAATTTAGCGTTAATGCAAGAGGTATTTTTGAAAACCTCAAAACTAGAGTGGATGTTTTGGGATTCAGCGTTCAAGCAAGAGAAGTGGGCAATATAATGAGCCGATATAACAGTGTTCTAAGCATCGCAGGTTCAGACTCTGGAGGATGTGCAGGAATTCAAGCAGACATTAAAAGCATCTCTGCCAATGGTGCGTATGCTGCGACCGTCATTACAGCAACAACCGCTCAAAATACCGTTGGCGTTACCGACATTCATGGGCTACCTATTGCACACATTAAAGCCCAACTCGATGCAGTGCTATCTGACATTGAATTTGGAGCAGTAAAAATTGGTATGTTACATTCTAAAGAGGTGATTGAGGTAGTAGAAGAGCGACTCGCTTTTTATGGGGTGCAAAAAATCATCTTAGACCCTGTGATGATAGCCACTTCAGGAGACAAACTCATAGATGATGGGGCGATTGATGCTCTTAAAGCGTTTTTCCCTCAAACCTATTTGATTACGCCCAACATTCCAGAGGCGGAACTCATTATTGGGCATGAGATTAGTTTAGAGAACATGGAAGCTTCAGCCAAAGAGATAGGCGAAAAATTTTCTGTATCAGTACTTTTAAAAGGGGGACATTTAGAGTCTAAAGTGTTGATGACCGATGTGTTGTATCTTTTTGAAGAGAAACGCTTGGTGGTTATAAATAATAAAAGTATTAATACCAATCATACCCATGGAACAGGCTGTTC
>JALSHP010000169.1 GCA_026982175.1 Campylobacteraceae bacterium | reverse complement strand
AGAGGAGATTTTGGTGAAATTACAGCATTAACTAATGATTCAACAAAGGTATTTGATACTTTTAAAGCTAAAGATAATACTGGTACAGAGGTTGATACTGGAGATGATGTTTTAGAATATTCTATGACTTCTGAATCTAATAAAAAAGGCAGATGGTCATTTTCTGATGGTAACTATACTTTTAACTCAACACTTGGAGATGTTATATTTGAAGTTATTAGTAATAAGTTTGAATGTGATACTAGTAAAACAGTAAATACAAATGTTAATGGCTGTAATCAGTTGACCAATTAAACTTGTAGGGGGCGATTGCTATCGCACCATTTTATGGTTCTTTTAAATCGGAATTTTTATTTATGATATGTTGGTGCGATGGCAATCGCCCCCTACGTATTTTTAAATTTTTTGGTATAATGGATTTAAAACTAATAAGGATACACAAATGCTTAATAATCTCATTTCTATTGACCCAACTATCCGTTCAGGAAAACCTTGTATTCGCACACTTAGAATTACTGTTTATGACATTTTAAATATGTTGGCAAGTGGTATGAGTTATGAAGAGATTTTAGAAGACTTTCCTAAGCTGACACGTCAAGATATTTTTGCTTCTTTACAATACGCAGCCGATAGAGAACACAGAACAAGCTTGGTGAAAATTAGTGCATAAACTTTTGTTCGATAATAATATTTTTCATCGAGTCATAGCACGAATTGAAGATGTTTTTCCAAATGCCAACCATGTAATGTTAGAAAATCTTGATGAAGTTTCAGATGAAAAAGTATGGTTTTTTGCTCGAAGTCATGACTATACTATTGTCACTAAAGACTCTGATTTTAATGATTTGGCAATTTTTAGAGGAGTGCCACCTAAGATTATTTGGTTAAAAATTGGGAACTGTAAAGTTGCTCATATTGAGAAGATTTTGAGAGATAATTATAAGGCGATTAGATTGTTTTTAGATGAGCCAAATAGTAGTATATTAGAGATATAGTAGGGGGCGATTGCTATCGCACCATTTTATGGTTATTTTAAATCGAAATTTTTATTTATGATATGTTGGTGCGATGGCAATCACCCCCTACAAATTTTTAAATTTTTTGGTATAATGGATTGAAAACTAAGGAGTCATCATGCAAAATTTACTAGAAAGAATTACCATAGATTCAGAAATATGTCATGGTAAACCCTCTATTCGAGGACTTCGTTACCCTGTAGAGATGATATTGGAACTTATGAGCAGTGGTATGACAAGTGAAGAGATACTAGAAGATTATGAAGACCTAGAAAAAGAGGACATTATGGCTTCTTTTTTATATGCTTCTAAATTAACAGCCGTAAAATCTATCTATAAACTTAATGTAGCTTAATGAAATTTATAGTTGATGCACATTTACCTAAAAAACTATCTCTTTTAATTTCTTGGAAAGGTTATGATTGTTTACATACCCTTGATTTACCTAATCAAAATAGAACCAAAGATAGTGAAATAAATCAGTTCTCTCTTGATGAAAAAAGGGTATTAATCTCTAAAGATTTAGATTTTATTGATTCTTTGCTTATTTCAAATAAACCTTATAAACTTCTATATATTTCAACAGGAAATATTAGCAATAAAATGCTATTGGATATATTTAGTAATAATATTAAAAAGATAGTGGAACTTTTAGAAGAAAATAGAGTAGTTGAATTGACTAATGAGAGTATTGTTGTTAAAGGGTAACCCATTAAACTTGTAGGGGGCGATTGCTATCGCACCATTTTATGGTTATTTTAAATCGGAATTTTTATTTATGATATGTTGGTGCGATGGCAATCGCCCCCTACGCATTTTTAGATTTTTTGGTATAATGGATTATTATTTACCTTTTAAAGGAGTAACAGATGTATAGAGAGATTATTAGACCAACAAACCAAAGATATATTATTGAGATACCAAAAGAGTATTTAAATGAAGAAGTTGAGATATTGATTTTGCCTTTTTCCTCTTTTGATAGAGAAAGAAAAAGAAAATTAAATAATATCGACCCCATGATATTAATGCAAAGCTCTTCTATGCAACACACTTGGGACAATAGTGATGATGAGGCTTGGGATGAGTTATAATAGAGGGGATATTGTTCTTATTGCATTTCCCTTTACAGATTTGAGCCGTTCTAAAAAGAGACCAGTTCTGATTATAAAAGATGAAAATAGTCTTGGTGATATTGTCTGCTTTCAAGTTACTTCTCAATCAACACAAGCATCTATTCATAAGATTAATGAAGAAAATTTAAGTAATGGTTCGTTGAAACTTGTATCTTTTGTAAAATATGATAAATGTTTTACACTTCATTCTGAAATGGTTGATAAAAAATTAGCATCAGTTAATAGTGATTTTATGGATGAACTAAAGATACTTTTTTGTAAAAGTATCTTTTAGGATAACATCATCTACTACTACCAAACCACCCTCCTAAAATCATCAGCTCCAATCTTAACTTACCATGCTAAAGAAGCACTAAAAATAGGTCAAATCATAAACGTTCCCGTACACTCCAAAATAAAAAGAGCGATGATTTTAAAAGAGGTTGAAAAGCCCAGTGCATTTGAAACTTCTAAAATAGCAGAAGTTTTAGCAAATTATTATGATGAAAATCAGATAGCAATCGCTAAGTTTATGGCTACTTATTATTTTAGCTCTTTGGGTGAAGCGTTGGCGTTGTTTATGCCCCGTAGGGGGCGATTGCCATCGCACCAAATATTGGAAAAACAAAGTGGTGCGATGGCAATCGCCCCCTACGAGCTTCCAACATTATCAGCCGACCAACAAAAAGCTTATGAAGAACTTCTCACAAAAGAGAAAGCTTTACTCTTTGGGGTTACAGGTTCTGGAAAAACGGAAATCTTTATTTCTCTTATGATAGATACTATAAAACAAGGCAAACAGTGTATTTTTTTGATGCCTGAAATCTCACTTACCCCACAGATGGAAAAACGACTCACTAAATATTTTGGGAAGCGTTTGGTGATGTGGCACT
>JALSHP010000168.1 GCA_026982175.1 Campylobacteraceae bacterium | reverse complement strand
AAAGTTCAAAATATCGGTCGTCAAATTACCATTAATCGCTATAGTTTGTCGGAAGCTTTGGCTCTTTTCTCTTTTGTTCGTTTAGAGTATGGTTTTTAGGATTTTGGTTAGGGTTGGAATTAGCTAAGAGACATGACAAGTTTTATTAGTTCCCATACAAAAAAATAGAGAATAAATAAAAGGTGACAGGCTACTTTAAAGTCTAATATAGCTATATTGCAAAAAGAAAAATAATTAGAAAAATACTCCTCGTCGTTGAATTTTCACTTTTAGAAAAACTTACTCAATAAAAGCACTCGACACCCATCACTTTCAAACCGACTCAACCTATCCTCATTGGTCACAAAAAGTCAAGGGTGTCAGACACCACAAAGGAAATAACTCTTAATTGAACCTTTATATTCTATAAAACAACTACTCCATTCTTGACAAAACGGCGATATTCGCCTATAATCAAGAAAAAGGAGTCCCCATGACCCAACAACAGATGCAAGAACTTCTAAATATCCCTGAACGAACTTTGCGAGATTGGAAAAAAGGAAATAGAGCAAAACTCTATCAACTCTTAAAAACTTTGGACTATAGCCAAGCCGAACAGTTACTAAATATGAGCAATAATAATGACCTAAAAAAACTACTAGAAAATGAAAAACATTTCACCTCTCTAAGAGATTTTGAAAAGAGTCTTTACCAAATACTTGTATCTGGTCGAGATAGTTCTGTTTGGTCAAAGTTGGCAAAAGATAACACATTATCTAAAGAAGCAAGAGCTAGAAGTGCTTACCTCTATAGTTTTTTAACTGATAAATTGGTGGAACTCTCTTTTAAAACCAAGGTTAATGTAGGTTTTTTCCATGCTAACAAAAACGAAACAGGTAATGGATTGGCTAGGCTTTATGGTTTGAAAAATGGTATAGACATGGCACGATTTAACCAGTTTAAAATGACAGGTAGATTTTAATGATAGCCAAAAGTTTTAGTGAAGCCATTCGTGTGGGTGTCGGTTTTAGAGAGGATTGGGTACGAATGAATTTAGATGAAGTAATGGAGATGTTTCCTAAAACTTAAAGGCAAGGTAGCTTAATCTACCTCAAACTCCCAATTCACTAAATTCTATTCTCTAACTTCTTATAAAAATTTTCTCGTGTAGCTACCATGTAGTGAAATATGATTTTATCATCTTCTAAAACTTCATAGGCAATCCGATATTGTGTTCCATTTTTTTGAAAATGATAGGAGTAGAGATGGGACAATTTACCTTTTAAAGTCTCTGATTTTGTTGGGTCTTCTAAAATAATATCTAAGTGCTTCTCTTTTATCTCTTTTACAACAGATTTGTCTATCTTCTTTAAATCAGACTTGAACTTAGGATGAAAACTTTCACTATAGTCCATCAAATACCTCATCACGAGAGAGAGGTGTTAGTTTTTTATTTTTAATATCTGAAACACGAGTTAAAAGCTCTTTTTCAAAAAGAAACTTCTCTTTCTGCTCTTCGATATAGGCTCTAAGAGCTTCAATAACAATATCTGTACGATTAACAGAAAATTGTTTAGTAAATTCATCAATCTCATCAATAAGATATTTTGGTAGTCGTAAACCTATTTGTTGTTTTTCTAGTTGTTGTAAGTTATACATAATATTGCTCCTTATATATAAGAGTATATATTATTTTATATATATATCCTCTTAATCTGTTTCCCCCTCCTACAAAAGAAGTGGATAATACAATTTAGTAGTATTGACATTGTAAATACAATATGCTAATATTTATAGTATGAAGTTTGAATGGAACAGTGAAAAAAACATTATCAATCAAGATAAACATGGGGTATCATTTGAAGAAGCAAGGGAAGTTTTTGAAGACCCACTTCAACTTTCAAAACTTGACCATCGTTTTAACTACTTTGAGGAGCGTTGGATAACTATTGGTTCAACAAAAAAATATCAAATTTTAGTTGTTGCCAATATGTTTTTTACAGATGAAGGCGAAGAGATTATACGAATAATATCAGCAAGAAAAGCAAATAATAATGAAAGGAAAAGTTATGAAAAATATTCAAGAGAGAGCTAAATTTGATGAGTATGAGATGTTAGATGATTATGATTTTTCAGATGCAACAAGAGGTAGATTTTATAAACCTAAGAAAGTTCCTACAACGATTAGGTTAGATAATGATATTTTACTTTTTCTAAAAAAACAAGCAAATGAAAAAAAGATAGCTTATCAAACTCTTATTAATAATCTATTAAGAGAGTATATACAAGGAGGAGTGAAACTTAATCCATAAGCTCCACCTCCCCATAAACCCCAAGTTTTGACAAAAAGACCTCACTCCCTTGTGCTAAGGCTTCAGTTGGGCAATGTTCAATGAGTGTTTGGTTGTTTTGACTCATTAGCGTTTTTACCTTTTTAGTTTGAAACTTTTTATCTTTGTAGAGAACAACATACGTTCCATCTGATTTGTGGAGTAGTGTGTTGTTTGGTACAATGCACCCTTGCTCTTTTTGAGTGAGTAGTTCAATGTTAAGCGTTGAACCAAGGGGTAAATCTAGCTTTTTATGAAGCTCTACCTCTGCTTGTGCTAGACCCTGTTTGGCTAGGTTGAGTATCTTTTTAACCTCTCCAATCTCTTGCATATCTAGGTATATTTTTTGTCCTATTTGAATCTTGTTTTGCATCGGTAAAAATGAGAAGATAAGCTTTTTTTCTCCGTTACTCATCGTTAGTATTGGTTTTCCTGTGACGGCTAAATCTCCTTGGTGCATAAGCAAGGTATCTATCTCTCCTGTGAATGGGGCTTTAATCTTTAGGTAGCTTTTTTGCTCTTGAAGTTGTGCTATCTTCTGTTTTGTGGCTCTAATGGCTGAGGATTTTCCTTGCATAATAACGCGTGAGGTGTCAACTTGCTCTTTGGCTAATCCTCCTACCTCATAGAGTTTTTGATTTCGCTCATAAATCTGTTGGGCTAAGGTTAGGTCATTTTGTTGTTGCGATAGTGTGGTTCTTAGCAGAGCTATGTTGCTGT
>JALSHP010000167.1 GCA_026982175.1 Campylobacteraceae bacterium | reverse complement strand
GGTACATATTGTTTCAATCCCCTTTATATCGGGTCAATGTGAAATAGCTATTGATACCGAAAAATAGCCATTCTGAAACTTAAACGAAACTTTGTTGTCGTGAGACAGTGAAATGTTATGGAACTTGTTAGTTTTTCTGAACATATTATAGCCTTTTTTTCCTAAATAAGCAAATAAGGATTAGCCAAATCAACACCACTACAACATTGGTAAGAGTTGTGAACATCTATCTTGTAGATGCGAATGTCATCGGCTTCTTCGTCAATGATGTTGTTGAGATTTTCTACCAAAACCTCTAATTCACCTACCCCTACCTTGTCATACAAAAAAACAGACTTCTGAATACGTGAAGCAACACGCTCTAAAGTTTTGGCAACTTTAGCTAAACGCTTGTGTGATGCAATGTCATAACAGACCAAATAGTCAGATGTTTTCATGCCTACTCCTCTTTAAAACTAGCAAGAACCGTGCCATGTTGGTCGGTAATGAACAGGGGAAAATGCCCCATGAGCTTTAGACAATTTGACAAACTAATCTTAATGGTTTTGTTCAAATAGAGTGCCTCAATGTTTTTAAAGCCTATCACACGCTCTTCATAAGGCGTAAAGACTTGTAAGTAGGTTTTGTGAACCTTTACCTTACTGCTCCCCTCTCTAATAATCAAATTTCGTTTCATTAATCTCTCCTCTAAATTTTGCAATTTCCTCATCTAACTTTGGCTTTAATCGTGTGTTGAGTTCAAGTAGCTTTTTCCAAACCTTTTTTCTTCCCTCAAAACGCAAATAGACAGCTCCTTTAAATGAAAAGTCATCTAAATCCAAAAGCTTCTCATTAAATATTTCAAAAACAAGTTCATTAATGTCAGCTCTAAACAGCTCCATAAAGTCTGAACTCAATGCCTTATGTGTACGAAAAGGGGTATGTAAATAGGCAATGCCCAACTCAAAACCATAACTCGCTAACTTGGCTGAAATGAGATGATAATAGAACATATAACAGTAAGATAACATCGCATTAAGTGGGTCTTTGGGTGGATTTTTACTTCGTTTTCCTTTGTGAAATGTTTCAGAAAAAAGGGAAAAGTAGTGAGCAAAATATAGACGGGCAAATGTCCCCTCTATCCCCATGAGACTCTCTACCTGCTTTGCCTTTGCTATCTGTTCTAAAACATCTGAAACATCTACTACAATATGATGCTTTTCTAATTGTGCTTGATGATGCTTAACTTTTTGACTAACAAAATATTTTGCATGAACCAAACGATGCTCCAACGCTTGATATTGAGCTTGTTTCAGGTCACTCCCTTTGGCATTGGCACTTTGAAACAATGCCAAATTATCACTTTTAGAAGAGACAAACAGAAGCGATATATCCTCTTTTGAAAACTTTAACACATCAGCCGAACTCAAAGTGACTTTATGATTTAAAATAAGTAAATCAACCAATCGAAAAGGAATGCTCTGCTCCTCAACTTTAAAGGTATCTTTACCCACACTAAGGGTGATGTTCTTTTTGTCAATTATGGCTATTTTCATAAAATAATCACCCCCGACTCTTCAAATGCCAAATGTTTTGCCTTGCCCAACAAAGTTGGTTTACCCTTAACCCGAATGACATTAAATCGGTCATCTTCTTTTAAGAAAGGCTTTAACTCTTTATGAAGTTTTTTAATCTCTTTTTTACTCAAAGGTACTTCTAAAGCACTCTTTTGTCCACCCAAAGCATAGCCATAGACTATCTTTCTAACTTTAGCTAAACGCTTGACATTAAAAACATCATACGCCACAATATAATTTTTCATGATTTACTCCTATTTCTAGGGGTAGTATAGGAAGTTCTTTAGACAAGGGCTGTCTAATTAAGATGATTTTTAAATGCCTCTTCTAACTTTTTAGCGTAAGCCTCTTTTAGCTCCTGTGGCTCAACAATCACAAGGTCGGGCAACCATTTTTGAATGAGAGGAAGCACCTCTAACTCTTGGGTATAAGCCAAACTAAAAAGTATCGAACCATCATCACAAAGTTTGATGAACTTTTGAGAAGGCAAAATCTTTTTCATGCCTTTTTTAAAATATTTTGCCACACAAGGCAATGCCTTAATGGTCGCCTTTTTAGGTGTTACCCCATAGAGAGTCATGGCAGTTTGAACTGAACTCAAAAACTCCAAATAGACTTTAACTTCATGTTTATGGAAACTGTTCTTTTTACTGTAATGCACCTCTTTAATAAAACTCAAACGCCTAAAATGTAAATGTTTCTGCTCATCAACTACCACCAAGTACCAGTTGTTGTTAATGAACAAAAGTTTAATACATTTTAAATTTTTATGTAAAATTTCATTGTTGTAAACATAAACAATGTCACGATATTCATGCCGTGCAATCGCCTGTTTTAAGTTTTTAAAAATCGCCTTAGACTCTGCTGTTTGCAAGTCTTCCATAATGTAGTTTTTAAAAAGAAACACCTCATCATCTTTGGCAATCTTAGCTAAAGTACCTCGTTCTAATTCTTTAAACACAGAGGGGTCAAACTCCTGTGCCATTAAAAAAAGGTCAGCTAGGTCATCGCTGTTCTTCAAAAACTCCTCAAAAACATCTGAAACACTCACCAACTTCCAAACCTTTTTATGTCCTTTTTTAATGGTCACAATATGGCTGTAAAGCTCTTCTATCTCTTTAAGATAACGCTCCAAAGTCTTAGGATTACATGCAAACTCATCTAAAATATACTCATCATAAGCACTTATCTCTTTTTGAGAGAGAAAATGCTCCATTAGTTTGTAGAGGGCTTTGGTTTTTTTTTGGGTTTGGGTCATGGATTATCTATTCAATACATCTGTTTTCAAATTCTTCTATTAAAAGTTCTATGTCCTTATGAATAGTGTCAAATGAAACAATAGAAGAGTTTGCATGTGCTAAATTATTTCTCTTGTGTCCAATATGGTCTATCAGTGTTTTTTCTTGATTATTAATTGTTATTTTTTCTTTAACTTTAATTGGAAATGCATTCTTGATTTGTGTAAATTCATTACTTTCAATAGGT
>JALSHP010000166.1 GCA_026982175.1 Campylobacteraceae bacterium | reverse complement strand
GTTAAAGTAAAGCACGAAAGAGACCCAGCTTCTAGCCTTTTTATCTTCTTCGACAAAGTTACGTAAGGCTTCATCTTGCTCTTTAGCACTTAATGTTAAAAAGTTAGGATATTTATGCATAAGGAGTTTAGCACCACTTTTTAAAAAGCGTAAATCAGAATCTAAAAAAGAGGAGTGGCTAGAGACATTGGCTAAGTAAGCCGTTGCCCTATAAGCGTTAGCTGAAGGTGCTTTTAAGCCTTCAGGAAAAAGCACTTGTTGCACAGCTTCAAGGGTTTTAAACAAATCTATTTTGATGTTGCTTTTTGCCCCTTGTGGGAGAAGTGCTAAGGCTGTTCCTGTGAGTACACTAGAGGCGATAAATGTTCTTCTTTTCATGAACTCTTCCTATAATAGATTAAGAAACTATAACATAGAGTTTGTTTAGAATTTGTAATATGTTAAAATACGTAAAAAAGAAGAGGATATTAAGATGGCAAAAGACCACTATTTCGACATTACGGCAAAACTAGACATGATGGAGATGAAAAACGCTGTCATTATGGCACAAAAAGAGGTGAAGACACGTTTTGATTTTAAAGGAGTCGTTGCAGAGATTAAACTCAATGAAGCAGGAAAAGTTGTCTCTTTGAGTTCTTCTTCTGAAGAGAAGATAGATGCCTTAAAAGACATACTTATTTCTAAACTCATTAAACGTAACATTGCAGGAAAATCACTTGAAGAGGTGAAAACAGAGGGTATCTCTGGGGGGAATACAAAGGTTATCTACAAGATAATCGACAGCATTGAAAAAGATGAAGCCAAAGAGATAGTCAAAGCCATTAAAGCTTTAAAGTTAAAAGTAACGCCGTCTATTCAAGGTGATGAGGTGCGTGTGACAGGGAAAAAGATAGACGATTTACAAAAGGTTATGAGTGAGGTTAAAACATTGGATTTAAAAGCTCCATTGGTCTTTGGAAATTTTAAATAATCTAAAACTTGATGCTTATCGACTAAACTTTAATGCTTCTTTATGACTCATTAACCTTTCGTTAATAAAAAAACTTTATAATTTTATCTACATATTAAATATAAGGTTATTGATGAATAAAATAGATGCTATTAAAAAAGAAGTTAAAAAAATAATCGTAGGACAAGAGGAGTTGGTGGACTCTTTACTTGTTGGACTCATTGCCAATGGGCATATTTTGGTTGAGGGTGTGCCTGGTTTGGCTAAGACCACGGCGATTAATGCCATTGCTAAAGCATTGGGCATTGAATTTAAACGCATACAATTTACCCCAGACCTTTTGCCTAGTGATGTGACAGGTACAGAGATTTACAACCCTAAAAGTGGTGAGTTTTCGGTGAAGCAAGGTCCTATTTTTACGAACCTACTTTTAGCTGATGAAATCAACAGAGCCCCTGCCAAAGTACAAGCTGCACTTTTAGAGGTGATGCAAGAGCGACAAGTAACCATTGCCGATACGACCTTTAAGATTGATGAGCCTTTTTTGGTAATGGCGACTGAAAACCCAGTAGAACAAGAGGGAACTTACCGACTCCCTGAAGCCCAACTTGACCGTTTTATGTTAAAAGTCTTAGTGGGCTACAACACCCTTGAAGAGGAGATGGAGATTGTAGAACGTGTTGCCATTAAAGGGTTTGAAGAGGTTGAAGCCGTTGCTTCTGTGGAGGATTTAAACGAGATTAGAAGTGCGTTTAAAGAGATGCACGTTGATGATGCCATTAAAAAATATATGACCCAAATTATTTTTGCGACACGTTCTCCTAAAGATTATGGCTGTGAAGAGGTGGCTGATTACATTGAGTTTGGGGCGAGTCCAAGAGCTTCTATTGACCTCTATAAAGCCTCTTGTGCTGTGGCACTTATTCGTGGTAATGACTTTGTAACGCCGTTAGACATTGCTTATATTGCTTCTTCTGTGTTGCGTCACCGAATTATCTTAAACTACAAAGCCCAAGCCAATAACATAACAACCGATGATGTGGTGAAAAAGATTTTAGAGAACATTAAAGCACCCTAAGGAGTCGCTATGAATCAAGTAGCAAAAGAGATTCTCCTTCGTGCCAAAAAAGATGTCTTTTCTGGAAATTTAGGAGAGTATCTTACCACATTTAAAGGTGATGGATTAGATTTTAGAGAGATTCGTGACTATGATTATGGCGATGACATTCGCCGAATTAACTGGAAAGCCACTGCCAAAGGGGCAGGACTAAAGACCAATGTTTTTAATGAAGAGCGAGAGCTAAACATTGTTTTAGCCTTTATGATGAGTGGTAGTCTCAACTTTGGAACGGTTAAACTCAAACAAGAGGTGGTGGCTGAAATCTTAGCCCTGCTTAGTTACTCTGGCATTAAGGGAAACAACCGTGTGCAAGGGCAATTTTTTAGCCAACAATCAGAGAAATTTTTTGAACCCACTAAGAGCAGTAGCCTTGTGCCACGGCTAGTAGAAGAGGCGACAAGCATTGAGTTGCTGGGTAAAGAGGTGGACTACCAAGCCTTTTGTGATTTTGTCAATGGGGTGGTACGTCAAAAGTCGCTCATCTTTTTGGTGGGAGACTTTTATGGCGAGGTCGATTTAAGTGAGATTGCCCATAAAAATGAGATTTATGCTTTAATTGTGCGTGATAGATTTGAAGAGAACCCCACTTTAAATGGTCGCTTTAACTTAATTGACCCCAACACTTTAGGCAGTGGTGAACTCACCCTAAGTAAAGGGGTGGCAAAGGCATATGCTAAAGAGATAGAAGCCCACGATAGAAAGCTTCAAGAGCATTTTGTGCAACACCAAATTTGTGCTGGAAAAATCTATACCGATGAAGATGTCTATCTGCGTCTTTCTGAAATCATAAAAGGATAAAAAGTGGAAGGTTTACGTGATATTAAAGGCGTTGTTGAGATAGATGAGCCAAGTTTACAAATCTTACTCTTGCTGACACTTGTGACGCTTCTGCTCTTGGCTTTTGCTTTGTATCGGTTTAAAAATCGAAGACGACGACGTAAAAAAGTGAGTCCCAAAGCTTTAGCCAAAGCAAGGTTAGAG
>JALSHP010000165.1 GCA_026982175.1 Campylobacteraceae bacterium | reverse complement strand
AGCAAGTTTGATTTTGTGGTGCAATTGCTATTGCACCCTACGGATTATGAGCTTAATTTTAAAGGATTTTTCCCATTATTCATCAGATTAATTAAGGTTCGTAATGCTTCATTAACAGACTTTGCATCAGGAAAAAACTTCATCACATCTGTGTCTAATTTGACAATATTAACACCCTCTTTGTATGCTTGTGCATATTTTCCTCGAATACCATTACTAAAGTCATACTCTTCTAACATTTCATCTTTTTGATTCATGATTAATACTCCTCGTAAAATTTTTGTTCATGCTTTGTTGCTCTTCGTGCTGAAATAATTCGTATGGATTCTTTTTTTTCGACATGAATAACAATCAATGTTTTAAATCCTTTGGATTGTCCAATTAAGATTAATCTATCCTCATCTTCACTATGAATTGGGTCATCAATGGTAATTGAAAGTTCATCAGCAAATGCTGTTGTTGCCTCTTCAAAAGTTATGCCATGTTTACGCTTATTTATCTTAGCTTTTTTTTCATCCCATTCAAACTGTAAAGCCACATTTATCCTTTCAATACCTTCAATTCAGCCTCAATATTATAATCATCAATAGCAGGAATTTGATGTTCATTTAGAAGTTTCATAAAAGCATAAATATCCATCTCTAAAAATTTAGCCCCTTGTGCAATAGAGATTTTATGATTTTTATAAAGCTCTAGTGTCAATTTTTGTTTAGCAATATTAACCAAGTTTTGAGAACTCTCATTGATACTTAAAAATAGGTCATCAGGTATATTTATGGCGAGTTGGATTTTACTTTCCTTTGTCATCTTTTATTTATTATATCATAAAAAGGTTATTCAGCCTTTCAACAAAAACACAATTTTAAGCAAGTTTTATTTTGTGGTGCAATAGCAATTGCACCCTACAACTCCTCTATCAAATCTTTCAATAACTCTTCGTCTATCATCTCAATGTCTGATTTATCATAAATTGTTAAAAGGTAGGTTGTTTCTTCAAGTTGAATGTAGTAATAAACTCGATACCCAGCACTTTTCCCTCTGTTTTTGTTACTATTGGCAATACGAACTTTATAAAGATTTTTTTGAATACTTGTGGCTGAAGCGTGAAGCTTTTCAAAATCTTCAATAAAAGAGGATAAATCATTTTTGAGATTTCGATATTTTTTCCCTAATTTCTTAGCTTGTTTGTCAAAAAGTGTTGTCGTTTTAAAGTGTATCAAACAATTTTCCAATATCGTTTGTTTTTCCTTGCTGAACCTCTTGGAGAGCTTTATTAATTTCATAAGCCTCTTTTTTTGTATTGAGATACAAAAGAAACTCATCTACAAGTTTAGACGCTTGACCTTGATACTTATAGGTAAAAAAATCTTCTAACTCTTTGGTCATAGGAATTTCAATATTATTGATGTTTTGCATTTTACTTTCCTTTGTCATCTTTTATTTATTATATCATAAAAAGGCTATTAAGCCTTTCGGCGAAAACACAAGTTTATGCAAGTTTGATTTTGTGATGCAATAGCAATTGCACCCTACGGATTTTTTATCAATTTAAGGTTATCTATAAATCTAAAATCTTTTATGTTGTAGGTAAACAGTTTATAGCCCTTGACTAAAGCTGTTGAAGCAATCAGACTATCGGGAATATCTAAATTATGACTCTTTGCAAAAGTTTTAATAAGATATTCGGACTTCATAGAGATTTGTTCATCTAAATGGACAACTTTAAAAAGAGCTACAAATTTTTCAAGCTGTTTTAGTTCAGTCTTATTCAATGCACCATAATAGAGTTCCATAACAGTAATAGCCGAAATAGCTGTATGAGAAAAGCTCTCTACCATTTGAACTGTTGCTTGATTGCCTTTTAAAACTTCAATAAGTATATTTGTATCAAGCAGTACTACTTCCATGCTTTTTCTCTAATAGACTCTTGTGAAATATCTCTTCCCTCCCACATTCCAGAAAATTCAGATAGAGGCGTTTTTTTAGGTTCTGTAGGCGTAGTTTTTCTGTGAGTTATAATCTCTAAACCCTCATTGGTAAAACGATTTAAGAGCCACAATAATTTATCAAAAAGTTGCTCATTTTGAATATTTAGAGTAATGGTCATGTGCTAACTCCTCTTTTTATTTATTATATCATAAAAAGGTTATTAAGCCTTTCGGCGAAAACACAATTTTAAGCAAGTTTGATTTTGTGGTGCAATAGCGATTTTAATTCAGAATCTAGCTATAATCCCAAATAAAAAAGGTAAACACAATGACCCTCATAAGTTTAGAAGAAGACAAACAAACCATCTCAGCACGTTTTAGAAAAGCTGAATATTTTGCATTTGTAAAAAACGATGAGATAAACATCATAAAAAATGATTACAAAACAGAAAAATCAAAAGAGTTTTTTGAATATTTTACCCCTCTTGGAGTCAAAGAAATCTACATTAAAGCTTTAGGCTACAAAACTTTTTTAAAGCTTCAAAGCTTAGGTGTAGAGGTCTATTTTATTGAGGGGGTTGAGAATTATAGAGAGATTCAAAAAGAGAATCTTTTAAAAATAGAAGCCCATAATGCCCAAGAGAAATGTACATTGGGGCATAAGTAAAAATTACTTATGCCTTAAACTTTCTCTACTATCCACTCTTGATTCTCTGTTCCTCTTATCTTTTTATGAAAGGCTTGTAGCTTTGTGCCATCACTTGTTTTTTTATATTTAATATCTAAAACATTGAGTGACCATCTATTGAGAACAAAAACATATCCTTTCTCTTTAGAAGATTCTAAATGCCACTCTTGATGGTCGTTTTTACGGCTTTTCTTCTTTGCCATCACAATTTTTGCCCCATCATTACTATTACTCTCTTCAAGCTCAACAACCTTGCCACTTAAAAGATTTTCAATGAAGAAGTAGGGTTTACTTTTATTGGCTTTGGTAAATACCCACTGTTGACGTATACTATTCTCATCATATTGTTCAATAATCACTTCATCTTTATCATTAAAGCTCAAAGCTACCTCTCCCAATTTGGAGATGAGTCTAAACGCTTTGGTCTCTACAGAGTGA
>JALSHP010000164.1 GCA_026982175.1 Campylobacteraceae bacterium | reverse complement strand
GACCTTCGGTACCGCAAACCGATGCTCTATCCAGCTGAGCTATGAGTGCAACATTTATGTTGAGAGGTCGGAATTATAGCCAATAAATCTGTTAATTACAAGGTGTTATTAACAGATTCTCTCCAATTGTCAGATTTATTAATATTATGGAACTTTAATACCATTTCTATTTTTGCTTTTGGTACCTTTACTGCCTCTTCAATTAAAGCGACATCGACCCCCTCTTCATAGAGTGCTATGATTTTCTCTCTCATTGTTTCAACATCTACTTCAGATGCTACTTCTTCTATATTCTCTTCACTGGTAGAAGATTTTAGATTCTCAAGCTTTTTTACCAAATAGGCTACACGTCGATGAAGCTCATCATTTTTTGCTTTTTCAAGTATGATGTAAAATAGAATGCCTACCACTCCCACAAAGGAGAAGAGTGAAAATATAAATTGTAACTGCTCTGTTGTCATTTAAAGTACCTCCAAAATTATTAATGCTAAAAACATGATGCCCAAGTAGCCATTGACCGTGAAAAAGGCTCTGTCTATTTTGGTAAAATCTTTATTGACCAAGTAGTGTTCATAGGCTAACATAATTGCTGACAGTATAACGGCTAGTTGTGCAAAAAGTCCTAAGTTCGCTTCTATTATGAAGCCTATCCAAAAAACAATGGTCAAGGTGTGAAAAACTTTCGCAATATGCATGGTATTTTTTGCCCCATACTTAGAAGGAATGGAGTGCAAACCCTGCTCTTTGTCAAACTCCATGTCTTGTAAAGAGTAAAGCAAGTCAAATCCTGCCACCCAAAAGACCACGCCCATAGAGAGATAAATCGACCAAGGGGTAATCTCGGCTAAAACAGCCACCACTCCTGCGATGGGGGCTAATCCTAAAGAGATGCCCAAAATAATGTGTGCCAAAGAGGAGAAACGTTTAAAGACGCTGTATCCTCCTAAGATGAGTAAAATAGGAAAGGAGAGCCAAAAGGCTAAACTGTTAATAAAATACGCGACCAAAACAAAGCCTAGCCCATTTAAAAGCGTTAAAGCCAAAATACTTTTAGCTGAAATTCGCCCATCAACCGAAGGTCTATCTTTGGTTCTAGGATTTAAGATGTCAATATCTCTGTCCAAATAACGATTGACCAGCATCGCAAAATTTCGAGCTGTAATGGCTGCTAAAATGCCTAAAAAGAAGAGTTTCCACCCAAACCAGCCCTTAGAAGCCACCGTCATAGCAATAAAAATAAATGGCAATGAAAAAATAGAGTGTTTAAACATTACCATTTCAGAGAAATTGGCTAAATTTGTTTTTAAAGAACTTAACATTATGGGTGAGGAATTTTTAATTTAGAGTTCAAAGACCATGCAATAACAGCCACTAAAAAACCAATGACATAAGCATTGCCAATAATCCCATAAGAGAACAACAAGTAAAGTACCCATTGTAAAATTGCCCCTAAAGGTGTTGGTACACCCTCAAAAAACTTGGTCACAACGCCCTCTTCGGACTTCATGTTAAACTCAATTAAGCGTCTAAGCCCTGAAATAATGTAAGCAATAAACACCAAACCTAAAATGAGCTGTGTCATTCCAGAGGCATCAGCTGTAATGGCATAGTAGAGCAAAAACGAGGGCATCACCACAAAAGAGATGAAATCAGCATAAGAATCAACTTGAATCCCAAATTCAGTTGAGAGCTTATATTTTCTAGCCACTTTACCATCGGCAATATCCAAAGCTCCAGCAATCCATGCCAAAATAATCGCCGTAAAAAAATCGCCATGCACAATAAAGTGTATAGCAATGAGTCCAGCGGCAATGTTTCCAAAAGTAATAAGGTTAGCTAAGTTAAAACGGTTGTCTTTGTCAAATAACATTTATATTCTCCTATTTAAATCAATAGACTTCTTGCCTTACCCTATACATGAGTATATTATTTATTGAACATCATCTTTCATTAAATATCTTCAAAATATAGGGTGAGGCAAAAAGTCTAATATAATTTTACCCTAATATGTTACTATTTCAAATGACATCTTTTAAACAACTTGCCATCATTGGCTCTACTGCATCAGGAAAAACAGCATTGGCAATTGAACTCGCCCATAAAATGAGTGCAAATATTTTGTCTTTGGACTCTTTGGCTATCTATAAAGAGATAGACATTGCCTCTGCCAAACCCTCACTTAAAGAGCGTGACAACATTAAACACTTTGGCATGGATGAGATTTTTCCCAATGAACCATTTGATGTCACTACGTTTATAGAACTCTATAACAAAGCTAAAAAAGAGTCCATAGAAGCCAATAAAAATCTGATTATTGTGGGAGGAACTGGGTTTTATCTGTCTGCGTTAATTAACGGAATTTCTGAACTGCCTAGTATTTCACAAGAGGCTAAAGCCAAATCAAAAAAGCAACTTCAAGATTTACAATCGGCGTATGATTTTCTCTATGCTTTAGATGCTAAGTATATGAGCAATATTAAAAGTAGTGATAGCTATCGTATTGAGAAGATGCTTAACCTCTATTTTGAGACCCAATTAAGCCCTAGTGAATATTTTTTAGCCAATCCTCCCCTTGCTAGCATTGAAGATAACTTACCCATTTATGAGATAGACGTAAACAGAGAAGTTTTACGAGAACGCATCAAGAAACGTACTGGGCAGATGTTAAAAATGGGCTTAATTGAGGAAGTTTTTTATTTGGAAAAAACCTATACACGGCAACCAAACTGCATGAAGAGTATTGGGATTAAAGAGGTTCTTGCTTATTTTGATGGGGATTATAGTAAACAAGAGATGCAAGAGAGAATTGTTATTCATACGGCACAACTTGCCAAACGTCAAAAAACGTTTAACAAGTCACAATTTAAAGAGAAAACTTTGCTCCCATTGGAGGCGTTAAGAACGATTTTAAACAGTTAAAATTAATCTTATATTTTATCTAAGTGGTTTCATACTAAAATAAGTTTTACTTGACTATAATCTAAACATGAAAACTGTTCAATTTTTAAGCAATTCACCTCAAATAGATAAAATAACCAAAGGTTTAACCTTAACCCGTTCCCTTTTTGTCTCATCATTACTA
>JALSHP010000163.1 GCA_026982175.1 Campylobacteraceae bacterium | reverse complement strand
TTGGAGACCAAAATAGTCAATATTCCTAAAAAAAAAGTAGTTAACACTTCGCCTTCGACCCCTTCGACAAGCTCAGGGAACGAGATAAACAAGGTGGCTAAGCCTGCCGAAGCCCCACACTCCGATGCAGATACAAGTTCCATGATAGAAGAGATAGAAATGAAAAGCTCATGCATCTCACCTGAAGCTGGAGACACAGAAGCTGCTAAAGAAAAAGACCCCTCAACCTTACTTCAAGAGCCTATGATAAAAGAAGCTATTGCTCTTTTTGACCCTAAAAAGGTGAGGATTAAGCGTAATAGTTAATCATATTACACTTATGAAAGTTTTTTTTCAACCTCTTTGGTTGCGTTCCCTAAACTAAATAATACAATCCCATCAAATAATAAGCTAATTCCAACAAAAAAACCAATCAAAAACATAGAACTAATAGGCCACCCAATGATAAAGTAAAAACCTATGATAAAGGAGAGTATCCCGTTGATAAGTGACATCCACCACATCTTTTCAGGGCGTAGCTCAAATGCCAATGCCATAGATGCAAAAGAGTCCATAAAAAAGTATATGGCAAATAAAATTCCCAATGCACCTACTGCTGATAGAGGATTGATAAGCATCAGTATACCTACTATCAAAAAGATAATTGTCTTAAGCCAACCTAGCCAATCTCTTTTGTTGGTCTGCCAGGTATAGTATCCCATAAAAAAACCACTAAACAACAAAATCCATGTAAATAGAACGGCTGTTGTGAGTGACATAACATAAGGGAAGATGATACCTCCCAATCCTAATAAAATAAAAATGATTCCAAATATTTTAGAAGATTTACTAAATTTTTCCAGTAAATCTTTATTGCCTAATAATAAGCTATAACGTACCATGTTAACTCCTTTCTTAAAGTGTTAAATCCATAATTCTTTTGGTCCTGTCTATACTTTCATGGTCAACTGCTCTGTCGTTACCATCTACTTCTTTGATGATTTTGGCGATGACCACCAATAATGCACCCATGATAACATGCAATTTTTCTTCTAGTTCTACAATGAGTGGATACTTCAATGTAGGTATAGATGTAACAGAAACAAGATATTCATGAATACCTATCTCTTCATTCAGCTCTTTAAGGTGCATCATTGTCTCTTGTAGACCATTGGTAATAGGTAAATCTGATTCCCAGATGACATCTCTACCATTCATATTGGCACAGCGCTCAGCAGCTATGAGTAAATCATGTAACTTAGCCTCTGCAATCTCTATAATTTCTTTAGCGTGCCCTTTTTTAATATCTAAAGAGGCAGACTTTCTAAAAAGTGCCTCTAATTTTGTAAATCCTTCTACTGCCATATTTTCTCCTTTTATTTATTTTTTGCTTCATCTTTTGATAAAAATATTTCTGATGTAAAACTTGTTACTTTTTCTTTTAGGTTTGTAAACATTGATTTAACTTTTGTAGAGGTAATATCAAGTTTGAGTGCATCTATGGCATCATCTAATGCTTTATAGCTTACATCACTTTTACTCACATAACCAAGGTATCTTGCTTTTTTGAGTTCTTCTTTTGCTGCATCTAAATAGATTTTAGCTTTTTCGCTGTCTTTTTCTACAGTATCAGATGCCAATGCAATTAAGTCTTCTGCTGTAGCTAATGGAATAGGAATAATTGTTTCAACTTCTACTAAAGTGTTGAGTGCTGTACCTAAAACAATTTTTGCTTCATCTACTTTACTCGCATGAATAAGCTTTGCTGTCTCTTTTAGTGCATCTGGGTACGTTCCTAGTGGAAGATTTACTACTGTAATGCCTATTTCACTTTTAAGTGGTGCAAGTACTTCTTTAGCTGCTTGTACTCTATCATCGTCTAATAGCTCTTTAGCGAGTTTTACGATGCCTTTAATGGTGTCACTTGACCCAATAAACTGTTCAATTCTGATGATATTATCTACTGGTAAAAGTTCCGGTACATTTTTTGAAGCCAAAGTAACTTCTAGCTTACCGAGTGCTTTTTCTAATGACTTTGCTGCTTTTTCTTTGTCACCTTTTTCTAAGGCTACCAGTGCCTCATTGGCATATACTAGTGAGTCTACAGCTTCTTGAACAAGCTTAACTTGATGGTTTTTTACTTCCTCTTTTGCATTTTTAATGGCAATTTTATTTACTTGCTCAACACTAGCACCTTTTGGTGCTGTCTCTTTTGCAAAAGATCCTGTAACTAACAATGACGCGACGAGTGATGATAAAAGAATTTTTTTCATTCTTTACCCCTTCTAATATAATTTTATTTAGTCATGTAGACTAAACATGGGAAAATTATACTGTTATGTAGGAGTAGGCGAGTGCTACTTAAGTTGCAATTAGGCTAAAAGATGAATTTTATCCAAAAGAAGATTGGCATCTTTGATTTGGATTTTACGTTTAACCACATCAATGAGATTATCTCTTTTAAGTTCTTTAATGTGTCTTTCAACTACATGCCTAACCGTTCCTAAAAGTTTTGCTGTTTCCGAATGAGAAAGCCCCTCAAGGATATTAAAACGAAAGAGGTTCTCTTTATTATAATCTTGGATAATAAGTTTAATGAGTCTCTCTGAAGTAGGGTAAAGTGAAATATCAGTGACCATCTCTTCAAGGTAACGCATTTGCTTGGAAATATAGAGAAAAAATTTCTGGCTAAACTCTGGGTAGTTGTAAATCAATTCACGAATAAAAGAAATAGAAAGTACCATGACTTTACAATCTTCTAGTACTTCATAACACACATCATGTTCTTCACCATCTAAAATAGTAGTAGTATCAACTATCATATTATTTTTATAAATATAAAGGATTTGTTCTTTACCAGTATCTAGATTAAGTTGGTAACTTTTGAGTTTTCCTTTTTGTATGACATACACATATTTCATGAATTCCTCGGATAAAAAAGAATCTTCACCTTTTTTCAAAATTAATACTTCTGCCTTCTCATTTATCATAGTTTGTAAAGGTTTCGATAAATTTTCAAAAGGTAAAGGAGGATTTAAAATAGATTGCATTGACTAACCCCTTCATGTTCTAGAATAAGATACAGTAAAAACTACTTATAGTGTATCCTTTTGGTCTTA